>JBOFLQ010000030.1:0-3007 GCA_051657945.1 Xenococcaceae cyanobacterium
GAATTTAGCCCCTCGTAGGAAATGTACCTATCCTCGCGGTTTGGGTTAGGAAGGACATTTGCCCCAGCTTCTTGCCAGCCTAAACCCTTGTCTAAGTCATCCAAGATGATGTGTAGGAGTTGGAAGAAGTTTTCGACAAGGACATAGCCCCCTTCTGTGATTTTGGTAGGGGTTCCGGTAAAAGGATCGAGAACAAAATTGTTACACCTCACCTCATAAGCCATACCGTCTCTCTCTTCATCTTTGTTGCCTCCAGTCTGCCCATCTTTGCTTCCTCCCATATTTGTCCCCCATTGACCGATAGGCCAGCCTGGGGGGATGGTAGCCCCTTGAGGGAAAGCTTTGGATTGGCGGATCGATCTGATCGTTCCATTGGAGTTAACCGAGATTCCCAAAACCCTAGCTATACGTTCGATGTAATAGCCTAAATTAGCAACGCGACGGTTAAGAGGATCTTTGTCATCTTTGCAAAACTTTTCGGCTTGTAATGCCTCATGAATTTCTTTGATGCGAATTGAATCAGGCATTTTCTCTTAACTCCAACATCTTTCTAGCATCAATAATAGTCAAAGCAAATTCTTTTGATAGAGCTATTCCGCTTTGAATTAACGATTCTTCTAAAATTTTATTTAATCCTTCTTGTTCTTCCTCTGTAAAAATTTCATAAAACTGAGAATTTTCATTTCTGGTAAGTTTTTTAAATAAATTATCTACAGTAAAAACACTAAAACTTGATATATTTATATCTTCTATTTTAAAACTTAGCTTCCCTGGATAACCCCCAACATAACAAAGAGTGGTATGCCCCCATAAATTAAAATTTAAATCGATAATTTGTTGAAGTTGGTTGTAAACCGCAGTGCAATAAATTGGTTTTCCTAAATCTTCGGATATATCGATACTAATTGAGTTTTTCCAATAATTATTATTAGCGTAAGTAAGGTTGGCGTAATAATACCAATCTGGAAGGGGAATAAGATTGTTCTCTCTATATTCTCCAATTCTAACGACCTTACTATTAGGGAAAAAACCAAAAAAAATAGCAATTTCAGCTAATAATTTGTCAAAATTTCCATAGAGCAAACCAGGATCGATTTTTTCAATGGCTTCTTTAATAATAGAAACTTCCTCCCCTCCAGAAACAACTAAAGAACAAGCGCATAAGTGCAATTGAAAAAAAAGAGTTACTTGATTTTCTCCTTCTTTTAAATTTAGAATTTGGCATCGCTTAATCGTTTCACATCTTCCTCGATCGGCTCGATAAAATTCAAGCCATGTAATGATAATTGTTTGATTTTCAGATAAGTTACAATTAAAGCTTAATTGGTAGGGTGGATCGCCTTGAAATTTAGGTAAGAAAGTAGACTGAAATCGTTCGGTTTCTTCAAAAGGAATAAAACGAGGATTGTCCTCTACAGTCCACAAACCATTTGACCCGATAGAATAATCTTTAATGCGTGCGGCAAGTCCAACTGTTTGATCGAATCGGTAAGCTACTTGGTCAACGTAACAACAATATTGCCTTAAAAAATGAAAAAATTTTGTACTGTAATCTTCTGCCCAAGGATAATCCCAAGGAGTAAAGCGATCGAAGAAAATAAGAGCTTCTTCAGTAGATGCTCGTTGCTGATAAATTAAGCGATCGCTTTCTGTTAGAGATCCGTAATAATTAAAACGAAAAAAACCTGGGGAAATAGCAACTGCACTTTTATTTAATAAAGGTAAATAATTTTCTAAAGAGCGACGTAAATAAGTATAAAAGGCGTAATCAAAGGGAATGTGCCAAAGAATGTCATAGGTTTGATACTCGTCATAATTATAAAGAAATGGCTTGATATACTCCTGAGATGGGAGTAACGGATCGATCGCATCATTATTATTTTTATCTTTAAACCAAGGAACAGGGAAAGGCATTATGTTTCTGCTCCTCCACCGCTATTAGCATCAAAATTAATTGTAATTGTGCCATTTTCTTCATTTACATAAAAGTTACTTCCAACAATGACAACCGTGTTGATATTTTGGTACGTAGTGCCATTGATGTTTAATTGAACGCGATTGGGTATGTTTTGAAGGTCTTGATAATTTCCCGACGTGGCAACGGTCGCTAAATTTTCCAATGTCACAACATTAGCCAAATTTGTGCTTAAGAAATCACACAAGGCATTAAATCGCGCTATAACATCGCTTCCGTTTCCTGGCTCTGTTATCGTTGGCTCTTTGGGAGCGTCATTAATCCCCGTAAAAACAGGAACTTTAAAATTAGAAAAATCCGGCATTTTAAACCTCAATTTAAACCCCGTTAATTGCCAGCTATACTAACATTACCAACCTGACTTGTGTTACTGAAATGGGTATTAATTATCACCAAAGGTTGCGCGATCGCCTTAACCGAAGCCAAATAACTTCTAGTATTTGAATATTGAACAAAATCATAAGGCAAGGCAACATCAATGACCAAAGAAGGTTCTGTCGGATCTTCTTCTAGAAAACGATAATTGACGTTAGCAAATGATGGATAAAGATATTTGCTCAATTGGACAATTGCCCAGACAAAATACTGTTCTAAGGTTATTATCTCTACTGGTTCATTCTCAATTGGAACAAACAACCCTTGAGATGGATTGACAGACATAACTACTGTTTTGTATTCCCAATTGGCAATTTCTTTAATATTCTCAAAAAGATCGCCCGTGTAAGCGAGAAATGGTTCCCAATTATAAGGAAACTTAGCTGAGATATTGATTACACTCCTTGCCGCGTCCGCTTGTTGCGTATCTTGTTTGCTTATACGAATGGCATTGTAATAAGGATTTTCTTTTTTTGGAATGGGGTTGTCAGGGGAGGTATTAGCGGCTCTTAGGGTAAAAGCAGCCCAAATAATTGCTCGTTCAAACGTATCAATTCCTATTTCGATTCGATCCTGTCGCGATATTAGCTGAACCACAATAAAATCCTCTTCATAAATATTTACTCTTTATTTTCTACTCCTCTTTTGCAATTTGCG
>JBOFLQ010000031.1:0-14641 GCA_051657945.1 Xenococcaceae cyanobacterium
TTATTACCCAACTTAACACAGTAATAAGCATCAAATAGATTATATAAAAATAAGAATAAAGCACCTAAAAGGCAACCAAAACCAATAAAAATATTTCCGAAAGTACTTACAGAAAAATATAGTCCGATCGCAATCGACAACAAATAAATAGTAGCTAATAAATATCCTCGTAAAGTTTTTCCAGAATAAATCTGACCGATACCTGGAAAAAGGAATGATAAATTAACGGCTAACCATGGTTCTTTTCCAAATATCGATCGAGTTCGATCGCTTTGCTGACAAGGAGTACAATCGCTAAAATCATCTAAATCTTTTTCAGTAAAAGAGTGGTTTTGAAAATTATTTTCTTTTTGAAAGCTCATGTTTTCAGAATAGTCCGATCGCATTTAAAACGAAAGAACATCGATAATATTAATTGCAGCCCAATCCTAATCAGTATTTACAATAATCGCTCGAAATTTGGTAAATATTTAATATTCTTTTAGCGATCGATAGTTATCGATCGCTAAAATTTTTGTCCAAACAAATAATTGCAAATAACTTATAATAAATTGCATTGTTTTTAAATCTAAATTGTTATTTGTTTAGAAAAAGAAAACAATAATTTAATTTTTTATTAAAAAATCTCAAGCATATGTAAATTAATGACAAAGAGTCTTAATAATAGCTATTTAAATAAACTTTTTGGGAATTATTGTACCGAATCTTCCAACAATGACTCACTTATCGAATTTTTTATTCGATACGAGTTAATGTTTCCGTGGCTATAAACGGCACAGTAATACACTTGACATGGTAATGTTCTATCTATCTTTTCAAAAGTCACGATTGCGCTCGGCGCTGCGCGGAGACAAAGCGTTTTTAGGAGCGAGGAGATTTCGCACATCAGCCGCGATCCGATCGCTTTCGATTCCTGCTAAATTCGATCGTGTTATTTCTAATCTGACCGTTCAAGTTTGTGCAAATGTCTTGACGCGTAAATCTTCGATCGACTTAACACCTTGTCCGCCTTGCGCCGTTAGAAAACAAAGTTGGTACAGATTCTATTGGCTGTTGTTATTTATATTGGCGAGTGCGATCGCGCTGACAACTCTGGCAGAAAAAGTTAGAGCGCAATCAGATCTTCCTTCTTCAATACCAAAACTCGAAAAGAAAGAAAAATTACCCGAAAATAGACCGAACAACATTCCAGAGTCAATTACAGTCAAAAAATTTCAAATTGTTGGTAGTAGCGTCTTTAGCGAAGAAGAACTAGCAAAAATTACCAAACCCTTTACCAATAGACCAATTTCGCTATCAGAATTATTCCAAGTTCGCTCTGCCATTACCGAATTTTACACCAGTAAAGGGTATATTAACTCTGGAGCTTACATACCGCCGCAAGAACTTCAAGGTGGAGTGGTTGTCATCCAAATCTTAGAAGGAGAATTAGAAACGATTAACGTTACCGTACAAGGAAGATTAAATTCCGAGTACATTCGATCGCGTATCGCTCTGACAGCACAAAAGCCACTCAACGTTAATACTCTCTTAGAATCATTGCAACTCCTGCGACTCGATCCCTTAATCGACAACATCTCTGCCGAATTATCGGCTGGTGCTAATCCAGGTATGAGTTTACTCGATGTCAAAGTCAAAAGCGCAGACTCTTTTGCTTTACAAGGTACTTACGATAACGGGCGATCGCCTAGCGTTGGTAGCGAACGCCGCATCGCACAAATAACAGAAGGTAACGTTTTTGGATGGGGTGATAGCTTTGACTTTCGCTACACTAACACCGACGGTAGCAACGCTTTGGACTTCTCATATAAAATTCCCATTAATGCCCGTAACGGTACTTTTACTCTGGCTTATGGTACTACCGACAACGACGTTATTGAAAAACCTTTTGATGAGATAGATATTGATTCCAAATCGCGTTATTACGAATTAACTTTGCGTCAGCCCATTTTTCAAAAGCCCGATCGCGAATTTATACTGGGATTGACTGGTTCGCGCACCGAAAGCGATACTACTTTGTTAGATACTCCTTTTCCCCTCTCTAGAGGAGCGAACGAACGAGGAGAAACTCGTATTTCTGCCCTCAGATTTTTCCAAGAATGGACTCAGCGCAACGAACAACAAGTTTTTGCCGCGCGATCGCAGTTTAGTGTTGGCTTGGATGCTTTTGACGCTACCGTCAACGATAACGACCAACCCGATACGCAATTTTTTATTTGGCGAGGACAGGGGCAGTGGGTGCGCCGTTTGGGCGAAGACTATTTGTTTTTGATTAGAGGCGACTTGCAAGTAGCAGGAGGATCTCTAGTTCCTCTAGAACAGTTTAGTTTGGGAGGCTTTAATAGCGTTAGGGGATATCGTCAAGATTTATTACTTAGTGATAGTGGCTTTTTTCTCTCCAGCGAAATTAGACTTCCCATTTTCAAAATCTCTAGAATCAAAGGAGTTTTGCAATTGACACCTTTTATTGATTTCGGTACAGCTTGGAATAGGGATAGCGTCGAACTCAATCCAGATACTTTAGTTTCTGTGGGTGTCGGCTTAAACTGGCAACAAGGCGATCGCCTCAACGCCCGCATTGACTGGGGTATTCCTTTAGTTGACGTTGACACCGAAAAAAATACTCTGCAAGAAAGCGGAGTTTACTTTTCGATTAATTACAAATTGTTTTAGGAATAGGCAAGTAGCAAGTTACTTTTAAATGAGTGAGTTATTCCTTATTCCCTATCCCCTATCCCCTACCTCCTGCGTTGGCAGATCGAACAACACCGATTTCATATAGTATTCTGCCCAATCAGGACCAAATGCTTTTTCTAGAACGCGACGAGTTTTATCGTTTTGCTGTTGTTTGGTGCAGTAATAATTTTGTCCTTCTAGATTTAAGGCTTGCTGTTGGGGCGATCCAGGTTGAGATTCTAATGCTATGCGACAGTGAACTTCAAGAAAGCTTTTAGTGCGATCGAGAAAGAAATTTTCTTCTTCTTGAGTGGTAGGACGAATAAACAAACAAAACTCTGAAAAAATATCTGCCCAAGATGGTAGTTCGCGATGTTGAGAAAATTCTGTTTGCGGTAGAGAAGATAGAGCTTGTCGGTAAGATTCGGGTAGAGTTTTTTCAGGATTAATTGGCGATAAATCGGCGATCGCCGCGCTAATTCCAGCACGTCCAGCTACAATGTCGCAGCCAAACATTGGTAGAGCGTATTCTGGACGGGGAAACATCACACAATGCAAAATATCTAGCGAAGTACCTACTTTTGCTAATTCCAGATGCATTTTGCGAAACTGAGGTGTCTGATAGCAACGATTCTCAATTCTGAGTCTTTCTCCTTCGAGTTTGCCTTCGACATAACCCAATCCCTCTGGTAAAGAATAGGGTGAGAGTTCCAAATCTTGATGCCAGTAAGAAATTATTGATTCTGCTAACTGGCAAATCAGAGGATGTTGTTCTTGAGGTAAAGATGATTGAGAAACTGGTAACATGGCAATTTTATAGGCATTAATGAAAGTTGGCTTGCCAAAAAAACACTACAGTTACATCTCGCGACGCGAGATTGTATTTTAAAGATATACTGAGTTTTGATTTTGTAACTATTTAATTTTTCATACCATAAATTGAGCCTCAAGGAGGTCAAAATGTTTGGTTTAGGATGGCCTGAAATTGCCATAATCGCAGTTGTTGCTTTACTGGTTTTTGGCCCTAAAAAATTGCCAGAACTTGGCAGTTCCTTGGGAAAAACCTTGCGCGGCTTCAAAGAAGAAATGGAAAAGCCTGACGAAGATTAAAAAAAGTAGAGACGTTTCGGTGAAACGTCTCTACGACTTGCTAGTAACGATCGAATATTTTGCTACTTTTACAAATCTAAAGCATAAGCATCTTTTTCTTTACCAAAAGCAAAACGAAAAGAATGACCCAAACCTTTACTCGATTGCGTGATAAAGATAAATAGCGCCAAAATAGCCAAGACAGAAGTTAGTAAAAACATAATGCGGTAGCTCAAAAAAGCCGCCAGCACACCGAGAATCGGTCCAGCGAGCGCAACTCCCAAGTCAAAACCACTGTTGCAGATAGCGTATACTTTACCTCGCTCGTTAGTGTACGAACGATCGGACATTAAAGCTTGGATGGTTGGAATTAAAATTCCCGCACCAATGCCTTCAAAAATGGCAGACATTAAAAAAGTAGTCCCATCTTCAGCGATCGCCAAGAAAACCATCGAGAGCGCATAAAAAGCTAAACTACCCGTAATAAATAAACCTCTGCCGATCGAATCAGAAGCTTTCCCAACAAAAACTCTGACCACAAAACTAGCGATCGCTGCTGCTGAATAGTACAATCCCGCATTAAACTTTAGGTCTGTTTCACGAACGAATAAAGGCAGATAAGTCGCCAAAGTACCGAATAACAAACCAATCAGCAATAAAACTACACCTGGTACAAATAAAGAATGACTTTTGAACAACTCCCAAAAATCGCGATTCGGTTCTAATTTTAGAAGATTGACTCTAGCATTTATTTCTTTTCGACTTGTTTCTTTAACCAAAAGAGCCAAAATAAACGCTAAAATTCCTTCTGCTGCCGAACTTAAAAATAAATAATTATAGCCATAATCTGCCAAAAACCCTCCTAACGCAGGTCCGATCGTCATGCCGATCGGAATACATAAACTCATGTAACCAATCAATTCCCCTCTTTGTTTGGCAGGAGAAATATCCACGACTAAAGCCATATATCCGGTCGTAAAACCAGCAATGCTAATGCCGTGAAATGCGCGCATTAGAGCTAATAGGAGAATAGAATCGACAAAAAGATAACCTACAGCCGCGATCGCCGCCACAGCCGCACCAATTAAGACTACTATCTTTCTACTGTGTCCATCAGCCAAATTGCCCAACCAATTACGCGAGGCAAGTAAACCAATAGCAAAACAACCCATAACCAAGCCTACTTGCTGTTTAGTTCCGCCCGCATCTTCAATATAAGAAGATAAAACTGGTAGCATACAAGTCATGCTCAGCCAAAAAAACAAACCAGAGCAAAACAATACCAACAAACTTCGCCGTTGTGGTAATTCTAAGCTAGTAAAAGCGTTCACGGTTCAAATATTCATTATTCGGTAAGCGTTTATAGGAGCGGATTTGATGGTGAATTTAGATAAAACACGATCGCAAATGACAATCCCGCTTGTATATTTATTTAGTTATCGCGAGGTTTTTTGAGTGATGATGAATAATCTAAATTCACGATCGATTTAAAAAACCAGTCCATACAGTTATCAGTTATCGACAATAGCAATTAGCGATCGGTCTTAAAATATGGACAGTTAATAGTTTGTATATTTACTTAAATTGTTGCAATGCTTCTTAAAATATAAATAGCTGTCATTAGGGGCAATGGGCAATGGGCAACGCTGCACCGGGCATCGGGCATTGGGGATCGGATAATTAATGCGTGAATGCGTGAATGAGTGACTTTTGACTATTCCCTATTCCCTATTCCCTATTCCCTATTCCCTATTCCCTATTCCCTATTCCCTTTTTTATAAAAAGCTGCTAAAACAGTTGTTCCCAACAAAGAGAACAAAGACACTGTTGATTCTGGAACGTCAAAACTTCGAGCGGGATCTCTAACTGCTTCCATAAAAGTTATTTTGGCATCAAGCTCTTTCGGGCCAGAAAGAGTCATGGCGATCGCTCCAACGTTGGCAAAATCAACTCCAACTCCCCCAATCGTATTAAAATCATGCTCGAAATCAAAAAATGAATTTATTGGAACATTAGATTCTACGCCATTAGGAAATTTGCGCGTTGCCCTAGAATAATTATTGGCATCTGTATAGACATCTAAGCTGATTTCAAGTTGGCGATCGGCTGAAAGAATTTCTAACGAAATTCCATCTAAAATTCCTGCTAAAGTGAGGTCAATACCCAAATTTTGACTATTTCTTAAACCAATTGGATTAATTGTTTTTGGGTTATCGTTGCCATCCCAATTAGCACTTAAAATACCTTGAACATCTGTATCGTTAGAAAAAGCCAAGTAATTGTTAAGAACTTCTGCTTTACTAGTACTAGTATTTGAGCCGAGCGGAAATTGTATAGTTTTCAGAAATAAATCGCGATATCCACCTAAAATAGAATTAAATAGGTTTGACTGAGAACTCGGTACGGAAACAAGAGGATAAGTTCCCACACCTGGTATAGTTATCTGGGCTCCAGAATTGTAGATAATGACATTCTGTGGCTGAGAACTAGGTTCATCAAAACTATCAATAATTAAATGTGGAGATTTTGAAACAGAAGAAGCTCTAGCATTGCCAGCTTTTAACAATACCGTAAAGATTGCCAAGTAGAAAATTATACGAGCTAGTCTTTGCATTTTTTTGGCTCTCACTAAAAATTACTAAATTTTTTTACCAAAACTAATAAATTAAGTCATATTTGTTTGTGATGACTTTCCTAGTTTAAGCAACCAAATTTTATTTGACAAAAAACAATAAAAAAGAAAGTAATCGTACCGAACTATTTATACTTTTACGAGCAATTAATATGTACTCTGACAAACCAGTTTACAGACGTTTCCCCAAAGTGCCGATCGAAAGGCGTGCGGGAGCATTTTTAATCGATTTCGTTGCTGTTTGGTTGCTCAGTGCGATGGCTGGTAATAATATTTTGCTTCAGGGCTTGATTTTTATTATTTCCTGGTTGGTTTCCAGAGTGGTAATATCCGATAAAAATCAGGGTCAAAGTCTCGGTCGTTGGGCGTTGGATATGAAAATAATCGATGCTCGTTATAACCGAACACCCGATTTGCTAACCTTAGTTAAAAGAGAAGGAATTGTAGGATCGGCAGCTTTTTTAGCGATGATTGGCTTAAATATGGGCTTGGGTCTTTCTTTATTACTGCTGATTGCTCCTCTGGCAGCAGACTGCGCCATTGCCTTAGCTGATGATGAATATTGTCAAGCTTTTCACGATCGCCTTTCCGAAACTTATGTAGTACAAACACAAAGAGGTTTCTCACTCGATCTGCGCCTGAAAAAAATTTTTCTACAAGTCAAGCGCAATTTTAGGAAATAGGGAGTAGGGAGTAGGGAGTAGGGAGTAGGGAGTAGGGAGTAGGAAAAAGTAGCAAGTAGCAAGTAGCACGGCGCAATGCAATTCGGAACGGCGGCAAGACAAATCTGAACGGCGGCTAAACAAATCTGAGGAAACCGTACTATTTTGCCGCCTCGGTAACGGACGTATCCGCGCCTCAAGTGTGCCGCGTAAAAAGTAAAAAACGGCTGTTACCTTCTGCCCTCTGCCTTCTGCCTTCTGCCCTCTGCCTTCTGCCTTCTGCCCGATGCCCGATGCCCGATGCAAAAAAAACCTTGCCTAGTAAGAACTAAATATGCGACAATTATAAATTGTGTTTAAACAACAGTAAAATCTTTTAGTCGCTCAAACCAAGACCATGGCAAGCAAGAAAGGTGTTCGGATCGTTATAACTTTAGAATGCACTGAATGCAGGAGCAACCAAAATAAACGTTCTCCAGGCGTTTCTCGCTATACGACGATGAAAAACCGTCGCAATACTACACAAAGACTAGAACTTAAGAAGTTCTGCACTCATTGCAACAGGCATACAGTTCACAAAGAGATTAAATAAGCAACTTTCGCTCATTTAAAAGCAATACTGTCAAATCGAGAAAAAATCAAAAATAGTAACAGAGCAGCATATGGCATATTATCGCAAACGCCTTTCCCCAATCAAACCAAGCGAACCGATCGACTATAAAGATGTCGAATTGTTGCGTAAATTTATCACCGAACGCGGAAAAATTTTACCTCGTCGCATTACTGGATTAACAGCACAGCAACAAAGAGATTTAACCGAAGCAGTAAAAAGAGCGCGTTTAGTAGCTTTGTTACCTTTTGTCAACGCAGAAGGATAAAAGCAACGGTAAACTGATAAGAATCAGATGTGAATGTGTTAAAGCGCAAAGCTGGTGGAAAAAGGAACGCTAATCGAATTTAGGGTGCAAGGCGAGCCTCGTCTGGCTGTCGTCGATCGCCCTGAAGGGAAAAAAGATTGGATTGTTATAGACGAAGGAGGGCAGCAGCATAAATTGCGCCCTCAGAGAATTGAGTACCAAATTGATGGTGGCCCTTACAAACCAGCCGACATCTCTAGCATTGTTAAGGAAGTGCAACCTTATCTCGATCCTTCTAATTTAGAAGTGGCTTGGGAAATATTAATTGAGAGCACAGAAACAGTAACGCCAAAAGAATTGGCAGAGCTGCTATTTTCCGATCGAACTCATGTGCTATGCTACGCGGCGCACATTCTTTTAAGTCAAGATAAAGTTTATTTTAAAAGAAAAGGCGATGGCTACGAACCTCGTTCGAGAAGTGTAGTCGAAGAAATTCAACATCAATTGCAAATCGAAGAGCAACGCCATCGAGAAAAAGAAGAATTTTTAACACACATACAACAAGCTTTAGCGGGCGAGAGGGTAGAATGGACGCAGAGCGATCGCGATCGCTTAGAATTGTTAGAAAAGTTTGTCATTCAACCTGAAGGAAATCATCGAGCAGCGCAAGAACTTCTCGCACAATTAGGAAGAGGGCAAACTAGCGAAATAGCGTTTGAATTGTTGGTAGATTTAAGGTGGTGGAGCAAACACGAAAATCTATTTCTACGTCGCAGTTCCTATCCTGTTAATTTTCCTAAGAAGGTAATTGATTTGGCGCAAGCATGTCTGAATTCTTCTAAGCGCGATCGCGACGAAAATCGCCTCGATCTTACCAAGCTGAAAGTTTACACCATTGATGACGAAAGTACCGAAGAAATAGACGACGGTTTGAGTGTTGAATATGTAGGCGAAGGAAAACAGCCTCGTTTGTGGATACACATAGCCGATCCGACTCGTTTGGTTTCGCCAGGAGAAGAGCTAGACTTAGAGGCACGTCGTCGCAGTACTAGCTTGTATTTACCGACGGGCATGATTTCGATGTTCCCCACAGAACTAGCTACCGGTCCGATGAGTTTGGTACAAGGTCAAGTTTGTCCTGCTTTAAGTTTTAGCGTAATTTTAGATGAGACCGGTGCAGTTCGAGAATACAGCATTCATTCGACCCTAATCAAACCGACCTATCGTCTTACCTATAACGACGTTGACGAGATGATCGAGTTTGGTGTGAAGGCAGAACCAGAAATTGCCGAACTAGCAGTTTGGGCGCAACGTAGGCAGCAATGGAGACGATCTTGTGGGTCGATTAACATCCAAATGCCAGAAGCGATTATCAAAGTAAAAGAAAATGAAGAGATCGTCATCGAACTGCTAGAAAATTCTGGTTCGCGGCTTTTAGTAGCAGAAATGATGATTTTGGCTGGGGAAATAGCTGGTAGATATTGCAAAGATAATAACGTACCAGTTCCTTTTAGAAGTCAGCCTCAACCAGAGTTGCCATCGGAAGAAGAATTGTTAATATTGCCAGCAGGACCGGTACGTTCTTGTGCTTTGCGTCGTTGTATGCCTCGCAGCGAGATGGGTATAACTCCCGCGCGACATTTTAGCTTGGGTTTAGATGCTTATACACAAGTAACTTCTCCCATCCGTCGCTATACAGATTTATTGGCTCATTTTCAAATCAAAGCCCATTTGCGAGGTGAATCTTTGCCTTTTAGTGCTGAAGATTTACAACAAATTCTTTTTAGCGTGGCTAACTCAGCTTACGAAGCAACTTTGGTAGAACGTCAAACTAATCGCTATTGGGGTTTGGAATATTTGCGTCGCAACGCTCATGAAGTATGGCAGGTTTTAGTCTTGCGCTGGTTGCGAGAAGATGAGAATTTGGGTTTGATTTTGTTGGAAGAATTGGGATTAGAATTGCCCCATCGTTTCGAGAGATCGGTTGCTTTGGGCGATCGCCTAGAACTTCAAGTAGCTCGTTCTGACCCCCATCGAGATGAAATTCGTTTCCGCGAAACAAGATTAGAACAGCAAGCATCAACAGAAGTTAAAAGTTAAAACTTGTCAAATAGGTATGTAAAATAAGGATTAACACCTAAATAGCTGAATTTTGTGGACAATACCAGCAAAATATCGAGTTCGGTTGCTCAATTCAAACCTCGGCAAATTGTTTGTTTGGAACATGAGAATACTCGCTTGTACGGAGAAGTTATTCAGATTATTTCAGGACGGAAACTTTGTTGGGTACGTCCTTTAATGCTGGCGATCGACTCACCAAATGTCGATCGGTTGTCAATTTCTACGAATGCGGAACAGTCATTTAATTTAGCGGAAAGTTCTGACTTACTTTGGCCGATTAGTCTATTTAGGGCTGCATTAGATACTGAAGTAATTCCTCTTTTAATTGAGCTTAATAGTTTTGAGTGCAGCATTAATAACGATAATTCTCAATATATTCGCCAAAAACTCAACATTTTTGTCAAGCAGGTTTGGCAAGCTCATCAAAATTTGTTTTAAGCTCATTCCAATTAATGACAAAGTTATTTTTTGTAAATATTGCGATCGCTCTACTAAAAAATAGAGAAATCAGAAGTAATAAGTCAAAAGTATTTTATTACTTATTACTTATTACTTATTACTTATTACTTATCCCTAGCCCATTGCCCGATGCCCATTGCCCGATGCTCATTGCCCGATGCTCATTGCCCGATGCCCATTGCCCGATGCCCATTGCCCGATGCCCATTGCCCGATGCCCGATGCCCGATGCCCATTGCCCGATGCCCATTGCCCGATGCCCTAATGATGTATATCCAAGTGCATTACATACGAACCCAACTGAACTTTAGCTGTCCATAGTTCGTATTCAATTCTTAAGTTGGTTGGTAAAGGATTTCTTTCTAAATGCAAACTCTTGGTGTAGTTACGCAAGCGAAAAGATGTAGATTGTTCGATCGAGTCACCATCGAGTAAGTAGCGAGAAACTCCATATACTCCCTCTTCCCAAAAATGACGGTAACTCATTTTACCTTTGCCCTGCATGGTCATGACAACCCGAGAGGGTGTTAACTCCAACCACATCAATTCTTTTTTTGTTGTTGTGGCAATACTTTGATAACTTTGCCATTCTAAATTCGATCGCGCTCGATCTTGCTGATGTAACAACAAATGAAATTTTTCTTTGTCTTTTTGATACAGAAAAGCAGTAGTTTCGATAGTAGACCAAATTGGTAGATCGATCGAACTAAAGGATAAATAAACAGGTTTGCGATGGTAAGCCAGCATGAGGAGAAAATGTACGATCTTATACTTCTAAGATATCTTCTAAAACTAGAGAACAGGTAGATGGGAAACTAAATAAAATGCAACAACTCTGCTTAGGCGCTAGCTTTAAAGCATTTTTACCGCAATTTTCTTTTTTGATTTGCCAAGAAACTATAATTTTGTGGGTACATTTAGACAAAAAAATCGAAAAATTTAGCAAATGTGTTGACAATTTCGATTTAAGTCATTACTATAGTTAATTGTGGCTAGCGTTCCTCGGTAGCTCAGTGGTAGAGCGATCGGCTGTTAACCGATTGGTCGTAGGTTCGAATCCTACCCGGGGAGTTTAAATAATTTTTAATTAATTTTTGCATTTTATTGTATTTAAACGGCACAAAAAAATCTAGCCGTTGTGATTGTTGTTTGTTATATATATATACTGTGCGACTAAGGAATTAGCCGAGTCGTTGTTTCTCCACCATCTTTTAAGATGGTGGTTTTTAAACTCCCATGAAGTCTTAGATGAAAAAAATCCTGGGAGCGATCGCCCTAGCTGCTATCCTAATTATAGGTGTCATAATGGGAAATCCCGTGACTGCACAGACGCAGGCATCCCTAATCTTGGTGTATCCGCCCGCAGAACATCAAACTACCGCCTCAAGTATTTTTTTAATTGGGACTGCTCCCGATCGAGGAAATGTATTAGTTAACGATAGAGCGATCGAACGTTCCAAGGCAGGTCATTTTGCTCCCAGTTTTCCCTTGCAAATAGGCGAAAATCTTTTTACAGTTCGCTATAAGGAGCAAGAAATTCAACTCAAAGTTACCAGAAACAATACCGAACCAGAAATACCGACAGGATTGTCATTTGCTAAAAATTCTCTAATACCAGCATCTGACATGACTAGATTACCTGGCGAGTTAATTTGCTTTAGGGCGATCGCGCCGCCACAAGCAGAAGTTTCGGTAAGTTTGGGCGATCGAATTATTCCTTTATTAGCGCGATCGTCAGAAGTTCGATTACCTCTTAACTCAGCCTTACTCAATTCAAACAATCAACCTGGCTCTTTGAATAATACAGGTAATTATCAAGGCTGTACTGCTATCTGGGAAACAAAAAATTTTGGTCGTCCCTTGTTTCAACTTAGTCTCAACGGTCAAACCATAACCGAACAAGGACTTGGTAGCATTGAAATTATAGCTCCAGATCGACTAAAAGTAGTAAAAATTACTGCCGATGTCGGTATTACCAGGACAGGTGCGAGTAGCAATAGTTCTCGTTTAACACCTTTACCCAAAGGGACTCATGTTTCTGTAACGGGAAGTGAAGGAGAATGGTTACGTTTGGATTACGGGGCGTGGATTAAACAAGAGGAAACTCAAATTGTTTCCGACAATATTCCACCAACATCAATAATTCGCAGCATTAAATCTCAACAGAAAGAAAACGAGACAGAAATTATTTTTCCTTTGCAAGTACCGGTACCCATAAGCGTACAACAGGGAGATAAAACTCTTACGCTAACGCTATACAATACTACCGCCGAAACCGATACAATTCGTCTTAATGACGATCCGATCGTTAAACGTTTGGATTGGCGACAGATATCCCCAACCCAGATTGACTATACTTTTAATCTCAAATCCGAACAACAATGGGGTTATGACTTAAAATATCAAGGAACGAGTTTGATTCTATCGTTGCGTCACCCACCAAAAAAGAATAGTTCTCTAAAAGGAATTAAAATACTTTTAGACCCAGGTCATGGCGGCGAAGAAACTGGAGCGAAAGCACCGACAGGTTATACTGAAAAAGATGCCAATCTATTAGTAGCTAAATCGTTGCAAAAAGAATTACAAAATAAAGATGCAACGGTTTATATGACCAGAGAAGAAGATAAAGAGGTGTCACTAGAAGATCGCGTTAGGAACATTAACGAATTTAAACCAAATTTAGCTATTTCTCTTCATTACAATGCTTTACCCGATGACGGCGATGCCATAAACACCAAAGGAATTAGTACTTTCTGGTATCATCCCCAAGCGCACAGTTTCGCCGTGTTTTTGCATAACTATTTAGTAGATAAATTAGGTCGTCATTCCTATGGCGTATTCTGGAATAATTTAGCTTTAACTCGTCCCCATACCGCACCATCAATTTTGTTAGAAATGGGATTTATTATTAATCCAGAAGAATTTGAATGGATTAGCGATCGCCGACAACAAGAAAAGTTAGCTGAAGAAATCGCCAATGGAATTGAAAAATGGTTTGATTCGGTAACTTGAAATTAAAATATTTCCAACAACTAACAACTCAACCTAAGATTTGCTTCTAGCTATATTGAGTTGAAAAGAGTGTCGATCGCCAGCACGATCGCCAACGTAAATTTGATATTTACCTGGTTCCCAAACACCAGATATTTCTGGCTGAAATCCCGAAACTTCGTCTGCTAAAATACAGAAGCTATCATCCGTTCCCGGTCCTTCGATCAACAAAGTAGGCTGTCCCCCAGAAGCGCGGACAGTAATTTTCATATAATCGACACGCTTATCTAGATTAATTACGTGATTGGGTGAGAGTCCGATATAGCCGCAACCTTTACTATCAACCGAACCACCCGATTCACCGCTAATTGTATCGTTTTCAGTAGCAAAGTTTTGAGCGATCCGAATTATTTTGTTTTCGCTTTTAGCCGTAGTTTGTACCAGTAAAGTTATCGCTAAGGCGGCGGAAAAAAAGAACAAATTATTGGCTGATACTTTCATAGATCGGCGAGCGCATCGCGTTGCACCGAGTGCAATCGCGACCTTTACTCAAAATAATAAATACACCATAAGTGTATCTAACTTGACGGATACGCACATACTCTTCTTGTTCCAGTTTGACAACAGTCACTTATAAAAAGGCAATGGGCAATGGGCAATGGGCATCGGGCATCGGGCAAAGTCACTCATTCAAAAGTAACGCGGCACACGCGGCACACTCGCTACTTGCTACTTTTCCCTATTCCCTAATTGCTACTTCCCTTACTTTTGATTTTTCACTTTACCTAACTATAGATAGATAAATATCGAAAAATAGCTAGCTACGATATGAAACGTAACCATTAAAAGTTTACTCAGTTCGATCGCAATTATTAATTATGGAATCTAAAACTCGTTCTAGCACCGATTTACCCCCCGTTGCTAATGCTTATAACGGTAAGGATCGCAATGCTTTCTTATTTGGTTTTAACCCTCAAGCAGAATTGTGGAATGGTCGCCTAGCAATGATAGGCTTCCTCGCTTACCTACTTTGGGATATGGCAGGTTACAGCGTTGTTCGCGACATCCTTCACTTACTTCCTTATTCTGCTTCCTAATTTCTACAATTTGAAATTTAAGTAATAAAACTTTATTCAGGAGTATCAACCATGGAAA
>JBOFLQ010000032.1:0-34157 GCA_051657945.1 Xenococcaceae cyanobacterium
AATTTATTACCAATTAAAGGAATAGCTTCGATCGTTTGTAACTCGATTCGCAAACGCCAAAAACCTTTTTGTTCCCAACCTAAAATCATTGCTGTCCAGGCTAGCGCGATCGTACTTAATGTTAAAAGTATGCCGCTAATCCAAGCTGTTAGCCAACTCGTACGAAATTGTCTGCCGAGAAACATTACTACTATTTGTACTAACGCAAGTACAATAATTCCATGTCCTGCGATGTGGTGAAGACTGCGAAATAATTCGCCATTAGCAACTATATTGTTAATATGTTCGAGTGAATTGTAGGCTCTTCCCGCAGCAGGTTCGTAATAAAAAGCAAGAAGGAGTCCCGTACCAACTTCAAGCCATGCCAAAGTCAGAATACTGATAGATATTAAAGTCGCTAAACGTCTGAGAAAAAAATAGTAGCGATCGACATTCATAAATTCTCATTTTTTCAGTTACATTAACTATGTTATTTATAATTTTCAATTCTTGACTCCTGCTTAGGGATTAAAAAAAAAGATAGAGAATTGAATAAATTCTCTATCATTGAGAAGACACCTATAGCATTACTTAAGCACACCAACTAGTAAGAAAATTTGAATGGCAACTTTTTATAATTGTTGTTTTGCTTGTAATAAATATAATTAAACCCTTAAAGCTTTTAACTCTTTCCAAAGAAGTAAAAAATTGTTTTTGTAATTAACAGCAAATTTAGACAAAATAAATAAAATTAATGGCTCATTGTTATGAGCCATTAATTTTAAACAAAAAATATTTGTTAATTAATCGTTTTATCTAAAGGACTTTCGATCGGCTCTTTACCTTGAACTTGTTTGACAAACTTTTTAGTTGATTCGGGAACGGGTTCATTTAAATTTAATTTTTCAACCACATTGTCTTTGACTTCTTCTAAAACATTTTTAGGATTGTTAGCAGCGTATTCTAAATTATCTTTTGCCCGTTCAGTTTGAATTTTTGCTTCATCCGCAGTTGTTTCCGATTGATACATAGCGCGATCTGGTGTTAAATTTGCAGCCATAGCTAAAGAGCTTTGACCAAAAACACCTACAGCTATAGTTAAAAACAAAATCGATTGCATCACAAAGAAAACACAAACTTTGCGAAAGTTAATTGGTTGAAAAGAAGTTATTACTTTCATAATTTGTTATGAGTATTCGATCGTTACTTTTGAATGCGTGAGTTTTCTAGTTTCTAACCTCCAGCCATATTGGAAGTACCGCGAGGGCTAAAATCTCCATACTGTTTGTGCTGCCATTTGCCGTCTTTGCCTTGTTCAAAACTGTTTTTAACAGAATTCCAGGCAATTTGAACTGCACCGTCTTCATCAACTCCATCTGAAGAAGCAGCTTTGAAAGCAGCAACAAAAATTTGTTGGGCATCTTGAGGAAGCTGTTCTTGAATTTCTGTTGGTAATTGGTCGATAGTTTCGTAAGACATTATTTATGCGATTGAACTCGATATGTTTTGCTATTACCTTCAGCAAATCAAAAATTTTCTAGACAAGGATCGATCTGAAGATGTAACTATAGCTTTTCGATCGACAGATTTAAGGGAACGAGCGTCTTATTACTAAAGAAAGATGACAAATCTTTCAAATAAGCCAAAAAATACAAAAACGGCGTAATGCAACACTGCATTACGCCGTTCTTTTTCTATTTTATTGCCTATCTAGCTCTCGCCTGCACTGGTAGAGAAGCAATACGAACGTTGAGGTTGGTTGTTTTGCCATTGCGATTGACGGTTATGGGTAAGTTAGCACCTACTCCAGCATTTTCTACCGCTTGCTGCACGGCATTGGGTTCGGTTATCGTTTTACCGTTAATAGATTGAATAATATCTCCAGATTGCAAACCAATTTGTGCCGCAGGAGAATTACGCATCACTCCCACAATCAACACACCTTTTTCCGTACCGCTAAAATTAAATTCTTGTGAATTTTTTAGCTTTTCTTGGACATCTGGCGTTAGGGCTGCCATTTGAATACCCAAATAACCATGATCTACTCTTCCATTGGCAATCAATTGAGAGGCTATTCTTTGGGCTGTGTTGATGGGAATCGCAAAACCAATTCCCTGGGCATTTTGAATAATTGCCGTATTGATGCCAATAACTTGACCGCGATCGTTGAGTAAAGGGCCGCCAGAATTGCCTGGATTGATGGCAGCATCGGTTTGAATAAAATCTACGCGACGATCGGCAACGCCAATTTGAGCGCTACTTCGCCCCGTACCGCTAATGATACCTGTAGTTACAGTATTATCCAAACCTAGGGGATTACCGATCGCGATCGCCCATTCACCAGGTTCGAGACTATCGGAATTGCCTAAAGCTAGGGCGGGTAAGTTTTTGCTATTAATTTGAATCACTGCCAAATCTGTAAGCGGATCTGCACCCAAAACTTTACCTTCAAAGCTGCGTCCGTCTTTGAGTGTTACGCGTACCTTATCTGCGCCATCAACTACGTGAGCGTTGGTAATAATACGACCGTTGGCATCGAATATAAAACCCGAACCAGTACCCCTTTGTACTTGTTTTTCTGGAAGATCGGGAATCTGAGAACCGAAAAATTGACGGAAAAAAGGATCGCGTAGAATTTCGGGCGTTTGAGTGGCTACAGTTCGCGAAGCATCGATACGTACTACAGCAGGGCCTACTTGTTTGACTACCTGAGTTACAAAATTAGCTGGTGGGGTAATCGCTGCGGCGACAGGTTGGGGGCTAGCTTGTTGTTGAGTTGGATTGGGAGCAACTGAAGTTTGTGCGATGCTTTGATTGGTATTAACTAAATTACTGCCAGCTAGAGCGATCGCCCCGCCGACAAATGTTGCGCCAAGATAACCCGCCATTTTCGTCAAATTGCGCGATCGCTTGTCATTCCTTATTGGTTTATTTTCTGTTGATTTAAAAGATGGTCTGTTCATGTGTCGTTATCTAATTGATAATCTAATTGTTTTGTTGGCGATCGTAAAAACTTCGATGATATCTATCTATTAATAGAAGATCGATCGACAGGATTTGTTTCAAAAAATCAATTTAAATAAATATAATTAGTTGTAAGTCAAACTATTGTTGACATTTTTCCATGTCAATTAACCATATAATTATTGTCTGGCAAAATTGTGACAAAATTGTGACATAGATTGCAGTTAGCTCTGTCAAGGTATTTCACAAAGTTATCAGAGTTGCTCCCTAGCTCTTATTTAACCTGTGGCGCTTGCGGAACGGGGGTTGGACGATTATTATTCTGACAGTATTCTCCCAACCAAGCTAAACCAGTCAGCGATCGCATCGGCGTAACAAACAAATCAGTTTGGGGCAATTTTACAACGATCTGCTCGCTAGGAACAGTTCCAGGCAAAAACCACTGCACTAATCGATCTAGTTGTTGAGTGTCTATCCTTACACCGCATAAACTATTCAACCAAGCTAATTGACTTTGAAGCGAAACAAGAGCTTCATCGCGCACTACAGCAAGAGTAGTTTGTACTTCAGGCGGATCTTTTGCAATTAAATTTTCCTGTCCCGTACCCAAACCATAAGCCAATTCGATCGACTCGTAAAAAACTGGCAGAATAAAATTTTCCACCAAACCAATCACACCGTTAATAACTGAAACAAATTGACCTGCCCTAAGCTCGATCGTCACCTGACCGTTGTTATTAGTTACGCTAACCGGCCCTGCCAAACTGTTAGTCAAAACGCCAATCAAAGAAGCATTGCGAGTAGTATCGTGTTGAATGAATAAAGCCGTACCGCGAGAGACAATATTAGCCTGCGGAGTAACAATGTTACTCTGTCCCAATCCAGGTCTAATCATAACCATGGCAGAACCTCCAGTCAACTCGAAACGCCTTTTACCTGGAGGAAATCTAAACACCGTATTCGCTCCCGTCCTAACTAAAGTACCTTCATTAAACAATAATTCTGCTCTAGAGTTAGCCCCCGTCCTCAGCGAATCTTGGGGAGCGATCGCGTCACCAATACGTGCAGCACTCCAATTATTGCTATTTTGACGGTTGAGTTCGACTTGATTTCTTAGTTTGTATAACTGAGCGCGATTTAGCGGTGCTTGCGCTCGAACTGGACTCAACCAGAAATGGACGGCGATCGAAGCAACTAAACCAATCGCGACAAAACTAAAGATTTGTTTGGCAACTGACTTCCAGAAACTCTGCATAAAAAAAAGAGCAGACTTAATTAAACTACTACAAAAAGAAACTCACGTTCAAATGTTATTAAGTTAAACAAACAAAACTGCATAAAGAAAAACTAGCAGACGTAATTATAAAAGACAAATCAAATTTCCAAACGATATCGACGTGCGATCGATCGTTGTTTCACACATTAACAAATAAACAATAAATTTACACAAGCGATGCACCTTTTGCAGTCTAAAATCTAGCTATGTAACCGAAAAAACCCATTTCGGTTTCTTGATGGCAATTTCGGTTGATTGGCTCATCTCAATTTTTCTAATATTTCTCCAAGAGGAGTGATTTAACAATGTTTATCAAGCGATCGATTTCTTTAGTCGTTATTCCCGTCTTACTGTCCTTATCTGCTGGTGTCGGTATAGCTCAAGCTCAGGACATCAACGTTAGAAACGGCGACACGAAAATCAGTATAGGCGATGACGGCGATATCAAAGTTCGTCAACCCGGACAGAGAATTAATGTTGGTGACGACGGCGATATCAGAGTTCGTGACAACGGACGCAGAAGCAATTCGGGATGGTGGAATCCAAGAATTCTTACATTTCCAAACACTAGAAAAACTGTTAGTTGTAGAGGAGGTACTTATAGCTCTCAATCTACTCGTACTAGCAGTTCTGGAGGTGGTTACAGCCGTACTACCAGTTCGACTACAACTTGTCGATAAATTAGAGAGCAATATTTAATTTTAATATAGGGGCGTTTTATCGAACGCCCCTATATTTTTTGAACGATTAACCGATCGCTAAAGCCAATAAATAGTGAGTAAAAGACAAACTATCGATGACGATACCAGTACACAACAGCATCATATAGAGAATCGAGTATTTAAACAGCGATCGAGCCAGTTGTTTATCCTTTGGTGCTTGTTTTAGCTTCCATGCTTTTTGAATAAATATACCGCCTAGTAGCAAGGCAACAATGCTATAGACAATTCCCGCATTTCCGAGTGGATAGACTAACACCAAGCTAAAAGGCACTAAAAGCAGAGTATAAAGCCAAATTTGCTTGACTGTAGCTTCTTCTCCTTCTATTACTGGTAGCATTGGTACGCCGACTTGAGCGTAATCGTCTTTAATCATTAAAGCTAGCGACCAAAAGTGTGGGGGAGTCCAGATAAAGACAATCGCAAATAAAACCCAAGCAGCCCAACTAAGTTCGCCAGTTACCGCCGCCCAACCTACTAAAGCGGGGATCGCTCCAGCAGCACCGCCAATAACGATATTTTGTGTGGTATGGCGTTTGAGCATGTGGGTGTAGACCAACATGTAAAAGACAATACCCGACATTGCCAGTAAAGCTGCTGACAAGTTAACAAACAGGGCTAATAGAGAAAAAGATAAGATGGCGAGAACAATAGCAAAAATGAGAGCATTAACAGGTTTTACTCGACCTGAAGGAATGGGACGTTCTCTTGTACGTACCATTGTATAGTCAATATCGCGATCGTAAATACAGTTTAATGTCTGTGCGGAAGCAGCCGCTAAAGTTCCTCCCAATAAAGTTATTATCAGTAAGACGGGGTCTACATTTCCAGGTGTTGCCATCCACATTGAAGCTGCTGTAGTAATCAACAACAAGGGAATAATACGCGGTTTAGTGAGCTGATAGTAACTTTTAATAACTTTCAAAAAGTCATGCTTGTCGCGATTAATAGCGATCTCAATCATTATCCTCTTTACCAAATTCTTGTTAAGTTGACGATCGAATGTATGAATTCTTTTACAGACCTGTTTCTACCGACTTTGTCGCTCGATCGGGCTGTTGAAATGTTTCAATTTTGCCATCGCGAGCAGCTAGAACTGTAAAAGAAACTAAAGTACCTAATAATGCCGCTCCTACGGTATGGTGAGCGACGGTTAGCGGTTCGACTTGTAGACGTAAATAGTAGGTAGCAACACCGAGAAGAATTTGCACTAAGACTAGTCCCGCCGCTAGATTAGCTAATTTTCTCAAAGCGAGGCTGAGTGCGGGAGTGCGCCAAGCAAACCAGACTAAAGTTATGGTTGCGATCGTTGCTGGAAATACGCCCAGAATATGACCGTTCATTACCAAACACAATTTAGAATCGCCCAAACACTGGTGAAGCGCCCATCGAGAAGCAACCAAACCACCGAGTAGGCATTGCGCGTAGACGGCGATCGCGGCAATTGCACCAAGCCAAGTCATCTTTCCTGCGGTTGCCATAGCTCGATCGGGAAGTAGATTTGTTCCGATCGCCACTAGCGTGCTTAAAAAGAGCAAAGCTGTAGCTAAATGAGCGGTAACGATATCGAATCGCAGCAATTGAGTAACTGTAAGTCCGCCAAGGATGCCCTGAAACAAGATTAGACCTAGAGCTAAAAGAGACATCCACGGTAGCCAGCGGGGTAAAGATTGACGATACCACCAACTGCAACCTACGAGCGCGATCGTGCTGAGTCCGATTAAGCTGGCATCGAGACGATGAAACCATTCCAAAAAGACTTGGAAATTCATTTGCTCGGATGGTACTAGTTGACCATAACACAGAGGCCAATCAGGACATGCCAATCCTGCATTCATGACTCTGGTAGCGCTACCTACCGCCATCAACAGCAAAGTGGCGATCGCTATTTTCCATACTAGGCGACGAATCCATTTTTGCGCTTGTGAATTTTCTTTTTCTTTAAACTCGGCAATCTGACGATGAAGAATTGACTCTGCCATTGTCTCAAAAATTAACTAAACTGAAAGTAGTTACTTTCCTTATCAACTGTAACGACCTTTTCGTAATAATTAAATTGCTTTAGCTATTCTTCAGATTGGTTTAAAAATTATTCAACAAAAATTAACATTTTTCTAAAGAAATAATTAAGATTTACCTTCAAGTCAAAACTCGCCTAACTATTCATTTTAATAGAAAAAACACAAACCTAAAAACAATCTAAAAAAAGATTGGTTTTGTTTTAATGACATCGTTTTTTCGACGAGTTTTGTCTTAGGCTAAAACAGAGAAGATAAAACGCAACTCATCCTTGAAGTTCATCCATAATTGCAATAGTTCTAAACTGTAAGCAAAGTGAATATCCCAAGTAACATCCTTACCCTAATTGCTGGCATTGCGCTGACTTTAATCAGTCTTTGGTACGGTCAGAATCACAATCTGCTGCCCGTAGCTGCTTCCCCTGAAGCAGAGCAAGTAGATGGTATTTTCAATTTCATGATGACCATTGCTACTGGTCTATTTCTGTTGATTCAAGGAATTTTAGTTTTTGTTATTATCAAATTCCGTAGAAAGAAAGGAGATAATACAGATGGCCCACCTCTTGAAGGCAACGTTCCCTTAGAAATTGTCTGGACGGCAATTCCAACGATAATTGTCTTTATTTTAGCTATATACAGTTTTGAAGTTTACAATAACATGGGCGGTCTCGACCCCATGGCTTCGGGAGATATGGGTACTCAAAAGATGGCTCACCACCATCACAATAGCAGCTACGGTCACAAGCTAGTAGCGATGAATCCCGATCCAAATCAGGTAGCGCTTGGTTTGGGAGTTTCTCCAGAAGAGGAAAACGAAATTCCTCTGGCTATTGACGTAAAAGGCATTCAGTATGCTTGGCTCTTCACCTACAAAGATACAGGCATCGTTTCTGGCGAAATACATCTTCCGATAAACAAATTAGTACAACTCAACATTCAAGCGGGTGATGTATTGCATGCTTTCTGGTTGCCCGAATTTCGCATCAAGCAAGACGCAATTCCTGGTAGAAATACCCAGTTAATCTTTACTGCTAACCGAATTGGCGAATATCCAGTCATTTGTGCCGAACTTTGCGGTGCTTATCATGGCGGTATGAAGACCAAACTCTACGTACAAACTCAAGAAGACTACGACAAGTGGGTTCAAGAAAATGCCCCAGCGCAAGTTGCAGCAATAGATAAAGAAAAAACGTTAGCTGTCAATCCTGCCAACCTCTCCGACGGGGAGTTTTTAGCACCCTATGCTGAAGAAATGGGTGTTGAAAAAGAGGCAATAGCACAATTGCATTAGGAATAGGAATTAGGGGCTAGGGGCTAGGGGTTAGGGGTTAGGAAAAGTCAAAAATCACTCATTTAAAAGTAACGCGGCACACTTGCTACTCGCTACTTGCTACTTGTCCATTGCCCCTTGCCCTTTGCCCGTCAACAAATAACACTTAAGCGATCGATGACTACAATAACAACATCAGTTTCTTCACATCATTCAGAACACAAACAACGGAAGTGGCAAGACTATTTCACTTTCAGTACAGACCATAAAGTAATTGGCATTCAATATATAGTTACCGCCTTTTTGTTCTATTTTATCGGCGGTGCGATGGCAGAAGTAATGAGGACGGAGTTGGCAACTCCCGATCCCGATCTAGTGCAGCCCGAATTCTACAATCAGTTGATGACCATGCACGGTTCGATCATGCTGTTTTTGTGGATTATTCCTGCTGGTGCTGGTTTTGCCAACTACTTAATCCCTTTAATGATTGGTGCGGAGGACATGGCATTTCCCCGCCTCAATGCCGTTGCCTATTGGATGTTTCCCGCTGGCGGCATTTTGATGATGAGTAGCTTTTTAGTTGGCCCTTCGCAATCGGGTTGGACGGCTTATCCGCCATTAAGTTTGACTGCAAGTCACTGGGGACAGGCAATTTGGATTTTCAGTCTTTTAACCTTGGGAACTTCTTCAATTTTGGGGGCGCTGAACTTTCTCACCACCATTTTGAGAATGCGTATTCCCGATATGGATCTCAACAGTATGCCCCTATTTTGCTGGGCGATGTTGTCTACTAGCGGGTTAATCTTAATTGGGACTCCTGTCTTAGCTGCCGCTTTGATTCTGCTTTCGTTTGATTTATTGGCAGGAACGAATTTTTTTAATCCTACAGGTGGAGGCGATCCTGTCGTTTATCAACACATGTTTTGGTTTTACTCTCACCCTGCCGTATACATTATGGTGTTACCTTTCTTTGGGGTAGCTTCTGAAGTATTGCCAGTACATGCTCGTAAACCTATTTTTGGCTATCGCGCGATCGCCTATTCTAGTATCGCGATCGCCTTTTTGGGCTTGATCGTCTGGGCGCACCACATGTTTACTAGTGGTACTCCTGGCTGGTTGCGGATGTTTTTTATGGCAACGACGATGATCATTGCCGTACCCACAGGAATTAAGGTTTTTGGTTGGTGCGCGACGATTTGGGGAGGTAAAATCAGTCTCAATAGCGCGATGTTATTTGCGATCGGATTTGTCTCTTTGTTTTTAATTGGTGGTTTGAGTGGGGTAATGGTGGCATCCGTTCCCTTTGATATCCACGTTCACGATACTTACTTCATCGTCGCTCACTTTCACTACGTTCTTTTTGGTGGTGGTGTATTTTCCCTGTTTGCGGGAGTATATCATTGGTTTCCCAAGATGACAGGACGGATGGTTAATGAACCTTTGGGACAAATTCATTTTGTTCTAACTTATCTCGGTTTTAACATGGCGTTCTTGCCCATGCATAAGTTGGGCTTGATGGGGATGAATCGTCGAATCGCTCTTTACGATCCTCAGTTTCAGCCACTCAATCTAGTTTGTACTTATGGTTCATACCTTTTAGCAATTTCTACCCTTCCTTTCATCATTAATGTTATTTGGAGTCTCTTAAAAGGAGAAAAAGCAGGTAGAAACCCTTGGCGTGCTTTGACGCTTGAATGGCAAACTAGTTCGCCACCAGCGATCGAAAATTTCGATGAAGAACCAATTATGTGGGCTGGCCCTTACGATTACGGTATCGACACCGAATCTTTAGAAGGAGGAGAATCCATCCAAGATATGCTAGCTGAAGTTGGGGCAGAGGCGAAGTAGTGAATAGACGAATTAACAATTAACAATAACAAACAACTAACTTATGCAAAGTTCGGCTTTAAACGATTCCAAAGTTACGGTTAATGGATACGAGGCGAGTGCAGCTAGTCATCACGGCGGACATCCCGACCATCGCATGTTTGGTTTGGTCTTATTTCTGGTCGCTGAAAGTATGATCTTTCTCGGTCTGTTTGCTGCTTTTTTAATCTACCGCGCTATGCTACCTGCTTGGCCGCCAGAAGGTACGCCAGAATTAGAATTGCTTTTGCCTGGAATTAATACTGTTATTCTAATTTCTAGCAGCTTTGTCATGCATATGGGGCAAAAGGCAATCAAAGAAAATAACACGTCGGGGTTGCAGTTGTGGTTTGGAATTACTGCGGCAATGGGCGCAATTTTCTTGGTCGGGCAGCTTTATGAATATACTCACGCTGAGTTTGGTTTGACGACCAATTTATTTACCAGTTGTTTTTATGCTTTGACTGGTTTTCACGGTTTGCACGTCACTTTTGGTTTGATGTTAATTTTGGCTGTTTTATGGCGATCGCGTCAGCAAGAGCATTATTCTGGGAGCAGTCATTTTGGCGTTGAAGCGGCAGAGTTATATTGGCACTTTGTTGATGTTGTTTGGATTATTTTGTTTATTTTGGTTTATTTACTTTGAGATCGGGTTGCGCTCCGATAGTTAATTGAAGTTTCGCGCAGAGAAGGCGCGGATTTCGAGGTTTCCTCGAAATACAAAGCGCCGCGCGCAGAGGCGCAGAGAAGGCGCAAAGTATTGGTTGGCGAGTTAAAGGCTTGCATTAATTAAATAAACGGGCGATCGGTTTTTGGTAATTGAAATGCCCGTTTTTTTATTTCTCAATCTCTATCCTAAGATTGTATTTAATCGCTTAAAAATTTTTTAGCCTGTTGCTATGTCTTACTGAAAAATCGATAAAAATTTTTATGACGAGCAACATTGTTAATAACGCTAAAGACGAGCATAAAAGCCCGCTTTGGATTGGCATTGTGCTAATTGCTTTAGGAGCGATCGGCATTGCTTTACCTAATATTTCAACAATTATCGTCGAGACTTGGATTTCGTTACTTCTGGTTTCGGCAGGAGGGGCTAAGTTAGTTTATGCCTTTCAAACTCGCGATCGCGGTGGTTTTATTTGGAAGCTGTTGTTAAGCATTCTCTATATTGCTACAGGCGTTGGACTTTTTGTCTATCCTTTGTCGGGTGTGGTGACGCTGACTTTATTGCTGGGTAGTTTTTTACTTACTGAAGGCACATTCGAGTTAATTTTAGCGTTTCGACTGCGTCCACAAGAAAATTGGACTTGGGTGTTGGGTAATGCCATTACTACTCTGCTGTTGGGTGGAATAGTTTGGTTTGAATGGCCATCCAATGCTCCCTGGTTAATTGGAACGGTTGTCGGTGCTAGTGTTATCGTTACTGGCATTTCCCGCGTCATGATGTCGTTAAAACCAGGTTCTAATTTAGAGCAGGGCGATCGAGCTGCTTCTGCGTAAAAAATATTAGTAATACAGGATTATTTGAGATGATTGAATCTTGGATGGTAATTGGAGCTGTAACTTTTTTAGTAGCTGCGGTTAGTTTTTTTGTAACGCCGCGTGATGTCAAATGGTTTGCACGGTTAACTCGCCCTAGTTGGTTAGTTTTTGAACCTTTAATTCCTTTTATTTGGACGACAATTTTTATTTGTGGTGCTGTCTCTGCTAATATTGTTTGGCAAAAAAATCTTAGTAGTTTTGCTGCCTGGGTATTTATGGCTAGTTATCTCTTATTGGAGATTATTAGCGTATCCTATATTCCTGTGATGTTGAAATGGCATAATCTCAGAGTAGGACAATTTATCGGTTCGCTCGGTATTATCGTTGGCGTGTTGCTAACGTTATCAGTTTTGCCAGTTTCCAAATTAGCTGCACTCTTACTCGTTCCTTATTTAATTTGGAGTCCAGTCGGAACTTATACAACCGAAGAATTGGCAGAGTTAAATCCTCAAGATGCTTAAAATTAATTCATAGTTTATTGAGTGATTTTACTTTAATTTTTCATCCCCGATTGCGGAGCATCGCGGAGCGCCGATGGCAAACGGACATCTCGCGATTCCGAGGAGACCTCGGAATGCGTGTCCTCATCTGAGGAGACCTCACGGCGGCAAGACAAATCTGAGGATACCGTACTATTTTGCCGCCTCAGATTTGCGCTCCTCGCCTACGGCAGATCGCGCTCGATCGGGCTTTTTTCTACCAAGTTTTTGAATACGCTACAAAAGATCGATTTTGCCCTTCTTTCTTCTGTTGTGCGATCGCATTGGTAAATTGTTGTAAACTTTTATTGTTAATATCGAACAATTTTCATCACTGTTTAGCAAAATTTGATGAAAAGATAAAGGACTTAATTTAAATATGCCATATACAGAAGAAGACGGCGGAAGACTGAATAATTTTGCAGTTGAGCCAAAAATGTACAAAGCCGAACCTCCGAATAAAAATCAGCAACGCAATTTCGTCATACTCGGCGTTGTCGGTTTTTTCTTGGTAGGAGGTTTAATTGCTGTAGCTGTTTTTGCCTCTAGCGCGACTTAAGGGCGAGGATTTTATTAATTTAAGGAGTAGCATGACTTCTATCAAAAAAGCTTACGATCGCGACGGTGCGATCGTAAGCTTTTTTGCGATCGAAAAATTCTTTGATTTATTTATTTGATTTATTAGTAATTTTAAGCCAATTCATGAGCCGAACTTTTTGGATTACTCTATTTATTGCTTTTACTAATTCTCTTAGTTTTACTATTCTGATTCCAATTCTTTATTTATACGGTAGGCAATTTGGACTGAGTGATTTTCAAACTAGTCTTCTTTTCGCTATTTACGCTGTCTCTCAATTTTTTTCGACTCCAATAATTGGCAAACTTAGCGATCGGATCGGGCGCAAACCTCTACTTATTATCAGTTTGGCAGGAACGGTTATTGCTAATTTATTGGCGGGAACTGCCAGTACTGCGGCAATGCTCTTTTTTGCTCGCTTTCTCGATGGCATTACTGGCGGAAATGTTTCAGTCGCTCAGGCAATTATTTCCGATATTACACCACCCGAACAACGTGCTAAATCTTTTGGTTTATTTGGTGCGGTTACTTTTGGCTTAGGATTTATTTTGGGGCCGATAATTAGTTTGTTGGCGCAACATTTTTCTTTGGGTGCCGGTTTTTTGTCTTCCAGCGCGATCGCAGCAGTTGCGCTAATTGTAACTATTTTTGGACTTCCCGAAACCCTAAAAACAAAAGCAAATAAAGGAAAAAATTTCTTCGATCTTGGTTTGGGAAATTTAATTCGGGGTTTGGTAATGCCTAGAATCGGCATTTTGTTAATTATCAATTTTTTAATTGGTACTACTTTTACAATTTTTACCTTTGCTTTTCAACCTTACTATCTTGAAGTGCTAGGACAAGATAACAAATCTCTGACTCTTTTGTTCGTTACATTTGGGACTATTGCTGTTGTCATGCAATCAAAAGGTATTGCTTTTTTGACGAAACATTTGAGTGTTGTAAATATTTTGTTTTTGGGAATATTATTTCGTAGTCTTTCATTTGTGTTGATGCCAATAGTTGCTAATCTCGTCTATTTTTGGTGTGTCAGTCTCATTTTTTCGACGTTTAATGCTCTCGTTCAACCAACAATTACGACATTAATTTCTGTTAATGCCAAACCAGAAGTGCAAGGAACAGCTTTGGGATTGAATGCGTCTTATTTAAATGTTTCTAATGCTTTCGGTCCAATTATTGCTGGCGCGATCGTCAATCAAACTAAACCAATTACTTACAGTTACCCTTTATATTTATCAGGTATATTGACTTTTTCTGTATTAATTTTCGCGATCGCCAAACGGCGGCGGTATACTCCTGTTAGGGAAGGGATTAGGGTAGAATAAATAATCAAAAAATCATGCACTATAAAAAATTAACAACTGGTTGATGACAAATTACTGAGGTCATATATACAGTTAATAGAATAACTTTATTTGTCGGGTGATTCTTCCAAATCTGAGGTTGATATGCCTAAGTCATCAGCTCAATTGAGAGCTGGATCTTTTCTTAACGATCGTTATAAAATTATTCGTGAATTGGGACGTGGTGGTTTTGGACGTGCTTATTTAGCTGAAGATAGCCATCGCTATCGAGAGCAGTGCGTACTCAAGGAGTTTGCCCCCGATGTTGAAAGCGCTTACGAGTTACGTAAAGCAGAGGAGTTATTCGAACGAGAAGCGGGTATACTCTACAAACTAAAACATCCGCAAATTCCGCAATTTCAAGCTTTGTTGCGGACGCGCATTGAAGGCAAAGATTCTCTATTTTTAGTGCAAGAGTATATTGAAGGAGAAAGTTTTTGGCAACTGTTTCAAGATAATCGTCGCTTTACCGAATCAGATGTGACTGAGTTGTTGCTAGAACTTTTGCCAGTACTCGATTACATTCATTCTTTAAAGTTAATTCATCGCGATATTTCTCCTGATAATTTGATTTTGAGGTTTCGCGATCGCAAACCTGTTTTGATTGATTTTGGTTGTGTTAAAGAAGCTGCCAATGCGATCTCGCGATCGACTGGCAAAAATCTTACTTTAATTGGCAAGATTGGTTATGCGCCTCACGAACAAATTCAACAGGGACGAGCTTTTCCTAATAGCGATCTTTATTCTCTGGCAGTTACTATTATCGTTCTGTTGACGGGCAAAAAGCCTCAAGATTTATACAGTAGTCATAATTCTAGTTGGAATTGGCGAGATAAAGTAAAAGTTTCGTCTAGTTTGGCGAAAGTTCTCGAGAAAATGTTGGCGCACAACCCTGCCGATCGCTATCAATCTGCAACTGATGTTCTTAAAGCTATACAAACACAAGAAAATTCTGGAATTAGAAGCGTAATTTCTCGAATTAATACTTTGGTTTTAGCTCCCAATCGCAATAATAGCATTGTCGATCCTGAAGAACGCTTTATTCAAATTGCTGATAAAGTTAGGCAAAATTTAGTTTGGGCGTTGGGACAAAGTTGGACTTTAATCAAAAATTCTTTTGCTTTTCTAGGTAAGTTTGTTACTCAAAAACTAGCCAAAAATTCTAGCAATAATCATCAAAATGGTAGTAATGGCAAAATACAACAAGCTGGCTTCAAGCGTTTTGCTACTTTGATAGCTGGAGCGATTTTAATTCCAGGGGTACTAGCTTTTACCGCAGTTACAGGTTTAATGTCTAAATTTAAACTACCAGAATTTCCGTCTATTTCTTTTCAAAATAAAGAACAAGAAAGACAGATTAAAATCAATCAGCGTTTGCAAGCTTTAAAAATCGATAGCGGCAGTTTTTATCAGCAAGTCGATCGCATTTTTTATCGTAAATATCCACAATTAAAAGGCGTTCAGCTAAGCGATCGACCTCAACACAAAAAATATCGCGAAAAGTGGTACCAAATTGCTGAAGATTTATTGAAGCAACAAAATTAAAATTAAATAAACTTAATATTAAAAAATATTAAGTAGTATTGCTAAATGTTCGATTGTATGAAAATTTTTAGCGGATATCGCCATTCTAGAGTCGATCGAGGTTACCTAGGAGATAACAGCGTTCGTTAAGGATATAATGACGATGGAAGGTTTGCTAATACTGTTAGTTCTGGCTGTATTGAGTTTAACAATTGTGTTTGAATTTTTATTCTATCGAGAAGAACAGAAATCACAAACTGAACCGTAACCAATTATTTGTCGATCGAGCTTAAAGAAGAAAGGTTAAAGGGCAAGAAGGAAGAATTATCTAGATATATTTTACCTTTTTTGCCTTTTAACTAGATCGAGCAAAATGCACAATTTATCCAGGCGATCGCAACAAATAATCAAACTTTATTTTGCTTTTCTTAGCTGTTTGATAATTGGTTTAATAATTGGTGTTCGGATAACTGCGATCGAGTCAGTTAACGCCGAACCGACAAATTATTTAAATTCAGAAATCACTAATTTGCGAAATCGAGTCAATCAACTAGAAAATCAAGTAATTCGAACTCCTACCCAACGATTCAACCTTAGTTCTCCTAGTCCAAACAATAATGGGCTAAGAACTAATCCTCCTGCGAAAATTAATGGTCAATTAGTAGGCAGAAGCGACCCGACGATTGAAAACTTAGCGACAATGGTTATCGAATTAAAGCAACAAGTTCAAGAGTTGAACAAAAGAGTTGAGAAGGTTGAAAAAAAATAATCGTTAGGGATCGAAGGCAACAGATGCAGAAGCGATCGAGTAACTCTCTTCTGCATCTATTGCCTATCTATAATTCCAGTCCAAGTTTAAATGCTTCGCCACTAAAGCTAATAATTCTTCTTCACCAAAAGGTTTTTGCAGCAGGGCATTACAACCAGCTAACTCGCTTTCCAATCCCAATACTTCAAAAGTACTAGCAGAGATAGCAATAACGGGAATGTGTTTCAATTGCGTGCTTTGCCTAATTTCTCTTGTCATGGTAAAACCTGTTTTAATGCCCATAAAAACATCGGTTAAAATTAAATCCGGTCGAACCTCACGAGCAATTTCCAATCCCTTTTGACCGTTTTCTGCGGTGGTGATAATAAAACCGAGGGGCTGCAATAACTCCTGCAAAACCAGCCTATTTTCTAGCTTATCATCTACTATTAAAATGATGCGGCGCTCTCCTGCATAGCCGATAATGTTTTGTGAATCGCGATTTTTAACCAATTCTGTCGTTGCTTCAACGATCGGAAAACTAGCTTCAAACCAAAAATGCGAACCACTACCCAATTGACTTTCAACTTGTAAACTCGCGCCCATTAATTCGACCAAATGTTTGCTAATTGACAAACCTAAACCAGTTCCCTCAGATTTAATTTGTGGAGAACCAACTTGTTCGAAGGGTTCAAAAATTTGCTTTAGCTGTTCTCGTGAAATCCCGACCCCCGTATCGATAATATCAAAGCGGAGTTTTTGACTAGGTTGTAAATTACGATCGTCGATGGGATCGATCGCACTGACATGAAAAGTAACTATGCCAGTCTCGGTAAACTTGACTGCATTACCCAATAAATTAAGCAAAACTTGCCTCAATCTTTTTTCATCTGTCCGAATCAAATCGGGGATGTCGAGGTCGATCGCGTTCTCAAATTCTAAATCTTTATCGGCAGCGCGCATCAGAATAATCTCGATTATCCCATCTAAAAAACTCGGTAAATGAACCTGTGTCGAGTACAATTCCATTCGAGATACTTCGGTTCTAGAATAGTCGAGAATATCGTCAATTAATGTCAGCAAATGCGTACCGCTTTGTTGAATCGTTCTGAGTCCTCGAACGGATCTATCTTGTAGTTGTGAATATGCTGTATTTGCAGACAGCGATCGCATCTCGCGTTGTAGAATTCTGGCAAAGCCTAAAATACCATTAAGAGGAGTACGCAATTCGTGACTCATGTTAGCGAGAAACTGACTTTTGGCATGATTGGCGATTTCGGCTGCTTCTTTGGCTGCTTTTAATTCGGCAGTACGTTGTTCGACGCGAGTCTCCAACTCTTGATTAGATTTGGCAAGAGTTTCGATCGACTCTTTTAATTGGTTTGCCATGTTGTTAAAAGATCGAGCCAGACTATTCAATTCTGTAATCTGATTTTCTTCAACTCGTCGATCGAGATCGCCCTTGGCGATCGCACCAGATGCTTGATTTAACCGCAAAATCGGTCTAGCTACCCAGCGAGAAGTATAAGCACCAATTAAAGTAGCCACACCAACAGCAGCCAAACACAATAAAATAGTGTTGCGAGTGTTGGCATTAATTTGCGCCATGAAATCCGATTCGGGGACGACTATTACTACCAACCAATCCAAACCCCATTTGTCTCGCCAAGGCGTAACTTTAACGAATTGACGTTCGCCATTCAAATTAAATTCCAACTGTTGATTTTTGTCGATCGCCCTAAAATTACCGTAACGCTGTTTTAAATAATCGGCTGTAGCATCGATGAGACGATCTTTACTGCTTAAGACGTTGAGTCTTTCAGCTTCGCCTTTGTTGAGGACATATGGTTGTTCGCTACTCGAACTAGCAACTAACATTCCATCTCTTTCGATGATAAAAATCTTTCCTGAATCGCTAATTTTTAATTCTTTGAGAAAATCGCTAATCAAGGATAAGATATAGTCGATGCCAATTACACCAATTAATTTTTCTTGAGCGCTGTAAATTGGATAGCTTGCTGAAACAGATAAAGTTTCTGGTTCGTCGTCCCATTGATAAACTTCACTCCAAATTGGTTTCCCAGCTTTAATTGCATCGCTATACCAACTATCGCCGCGATAATCTAGTTGGTCTTCAAAAACTTTTTGTTTGGGACGACCTTTTTCGTCAAGACTATATCGGTAATATGTACCCAAATGAGGCGGTTCGATGATGTCAAGTTGCAAGCTGCTATCTTTGGCGCGATAAATAGCGGTAAAGTTGCCTTGTTCGTCACCATAATTAATATAGCCAAACTGAGGAAACACTTTCATTTGCTTCCAAAAATAGCGTCCGATGCCATACAGATCGCTCAGTTGAGTCATACCTTGAACGACGGTTTGCACGTTGATTTCATTAACCTGATGGGGCAAAACTAAATAGGTGTCAAGTTGCTGGCGAACGCGATCGTTAACTTCACTTTGCAATTGAGTTGCTAAATCGTTAACTGCTTGTCTACCATTCCGCAAAGATAAATATCCCGTTAATGCGACAGCAATTAAAATTTGCAAGACAAAAGGAATGACAAAAATAAGACGGAGAGGGATTTTTTTTCGCTGCTTGAGAAGATTTATATTCATTGCAATCGTTCTGGAAGAGCAATCTATTTGGTTTTGATTTAAATATTTACCGCCAAGAATTAGATTTAATTAATTTGCTTTTTTATGCTTAATATATAATTGAGCTTAGCATTAACCTTTCCTGCTAATTATTGCATCTTTAAGATCGAACGATCGCAACCTGCCAAATGTAATTTTAAAATTATTTTCTGCTAGAAAGCCGTTATTGACTGCCAAATATATCGAAAAACTTTTTTTGACTATTGTTTGTTCGTGTCACCAATGCACTATTTATTATTACAGCGATCGTGACGGCAAAAAAATTAATTGTGGCGCGATTTCTTGAAAACAATGTCTGGGTATTTATGGAACTAAAATTTAAAAACTAGCTTCTATGTGAGTAACTTTTTTTATGGTAGATTTGTGCTAAATATTATGACAACTGTTCTTCAAAATTCTTCCCAAGTAAGCACTTGTGTCGCTAGCAAATATGTCCCGTCTCCGCGCAGACAAAGCGATAGCTTCGCCTGCGCGGAGACGGGGCGTTCTTTCGTCTCTCTGAGGCAGAGAGATGCGCGAGGATACCTCGCCAGCCAGCCCCTTTGCAATCGCGATTCTAACGTCAAAACTTTTTGGTTTATTTGGCAACAATTAACAACTAAGACAAGTTGCCTGTCGCTTTTACTGGGAGTATTTTTGATTTTTTCTCAAGCAACGATAGCATCGGCTGAAACTGTTGTTTTAATTTCAGAAAAATTGCCTTCACCTCCCGCAGTTAATTCGAGCGATCGCTCGAAAATCAAACCTTCAAGTTTTTCGAGTGGTAAATTTCGCGAATATATTTTTAAGAAACCCGTTCTTTCCAATTCGAATGCTAATCCTGTTTATTTAGTTGAAGTTTATGGAGATAGCGACTTAATTCTCTACCAAGTTCGCAAATTTGAACCCCAAGCTTTTCGTAAAGAAAGATCGATCCAAGTAGGAAAGTTTAGCCAACAACAAAGCGCCGATGCTTTGGTAAAAAAACTCAATCGAGCTGGTTTGCGATCGCGCATTACTCTAGTATCTGGTTAGATTGTTCGTTTATACTCCAACAAAAATACCACCAAGGTTTTCACCAGCCGCGATCGAAAAATTACCTTCGGGCAAACCTGAAAGAACATCATTAGTACTGGCTATACCAACGTTATTTGTGCTAGTACCTACACCAGTACTAGCTCTTTGCACGTTAGCAATTAGATCGTTTGTGCCGCCAGTAGTGACAAACAAATCGAAACCAGCATCGGTACGATTTGTACTATAAGTATCGCCCGTACCCAGTTGAATCAAATCGCCAGCACCAAAGTCAGTAATATTCGCCAAATCATCGTTGCCATTGGTTTTGTAGTAAGCACCGTTAGCATCCCCAAGGATAAAGCGATCGCTTCCGTTACCTCCAGTTAAAGTATCTTTCTCGCCCACACCACGGGCTTCGGCATTAGTTCCTAGTAAAGTATCATTGCCATCTCTTCCATCTAGTATGTCGTTACCCGCACCGCTTGTAAGAGCGTTGTTTAAATTATTGCCAGTAATAGTATCATTGCCTCTAGAAAATGTGTCTACATTGACAAAATTTTTGACGGTAAAAGTTCCTCTGGCAAAAGGATTCGTTATTTGGACGGATTCTTTTTCTAAATCGATCGAATATACGAAAGCTCCAAGTAATCCTTTGCTAATAGTATTCGATTGATTTTCTGGCCCAATAAATGTATTTATATCGAAAGCAATTGTTGCACCAAGTTCTTCGTTACTGACTTCAAACCTTGTTGCTGGAGCGCTTGGTTCTCGAAAGTTAACAAGTGGAGCGAAAAAAGTAATTGGTTTATCTATGTTGCTGTAGTCTAGAGTGTTATCAGTTTGATTGACAAAGTCTTCGCGTGTAATAACTTGTTGATTGCCGTAAATAACATCATTGCCAGCGCTACCAAAAATGGTGTCATTGCCTTTAAGAGCATTAATCTCATCGTCTTCTGGAGTACCGTTAATGATGTCTGGATTTTCTGTGCCTTGAATTAACATATTTTTGCCTCAGCAGGATTGTGTATTATGTTGTTCGATCGGTACACAATTATTACTTGTGAAAAAATCTAAAAAAATATGCAAGTTTTGAATGGTTTTCAAAAAACTTAATATTATGAAAATTAAGCGCAATTGCTAAGTTTTAGACAAACTCATCGATAATATTGAGGTTTAACTAGTAATTTGATTAAATAAAGAGAAATGTAAAATCTTAATATTTGTTTTTATAATTAGCTTGGTGAGGTTGTAAATATAATCTAATTGTTGAGCTTGATTTGCAAGCTCGAACACGTTCGATCTGTTCTAGCTTATTTAGAAGATCGTTAAAAGAAGAACCGATCGCACTCACAATATTTTGAAACTTAGCCGAATTAGCAAAATTAACTTTTTCAGAGAATTGTTCCGTTTCCAAATCTATTCCGACAAGTATTGTATTTGTCTGTTGTTTTGGAGCGATTAACAACACAAAAAAATAAAAAGACCTCTACTAACTACGTATAGCGATTTGAGGTCTTCTTCTAATGAGGTCTAGAAATAATATTATAACTACTATATCTAGATTTTTACAGTCTTTTAGTAAACGCGAAACCGTGTTTTTATATTCTGGGCGTTCCAGGTAAGTCTAAAGGTTCTCCAGAACGTCTGTAAACAAGAATATCCCACTGCCCGCGATCGGCAACTTCAAAGGAAATTAAAGAACCATCGGCGCTAATAGTTGGATGACGTACCTGTGCTTGAATGTTGGGAGTTAAGTTTCTTTTTTGTTGAGTGGAGCGATCGTAAATGGCAACGGTGGATTTTCCCTGACGGCTGAGTATAAAGACGATGTAACGACCATCTTCAGAAACAGACGGTTCGGAAGCAATTTCATCGAGAGCGTTTAACCCTGGTAAATCTACTAAACTGCGATTGCGAGCGTCAAAAAGGTAGACATCTTGAGAGCCATTGCGATCGGAAACAAAGGTAATGTAATTGGCAGCAATTTGCGGAGTCAATTCCGAAGCAGGACTATTTAAACCTCTGCCACCTGGATCGAATGGAAAATTGAGAACGCGAGGATAGCCAGTACAACTGCTCAATACGCCACCAAGAGCAGCGATCGCCATAAATTGAAAACGTTTGAGCATTGAGTTTTAATTCAACCTAACCTGAGAGTCATTATAAGCGACTCTCGGTTTACTCGCTAAGTACTAAACTCGGAATTAACACGCGATCGATAATATGAATTACACCATTATCAGCGAGCATGTCAGAAGTAATCACCTTAGCATCATTAAGTTTAATTTTTTCATCGGCGCGATCGACACCGATGACCGATCCTTCCAATGTGACTACTTCGTCTGTTTGTAATAAATCTTCTGCTCTAACGTCGCCAAAACCGATATGATAAGCAATGATTCTTTTTAGCTTGCCTTGGTTTTCAGACAACGTATTTTGAATATCTTGGGGAAGTTGGCTAAAAGCTTCGTCTGTGGGAGCAAACAAGGTAAAGGAATCAGTGCCTTTGAGAGTTGCTTCTAGTTCGGTTAATTCAATAGCTTTTAGAAGCTTGCTAAGATTGCCTGCCTTAACAGCACTTTCAACAATGTCAGCCATAAATTTTTTTATTTATGTTTTTTTACTGTTTGATATTTTAATCGGTCTATCTATTTGCTAACCTCCCTCAACAGATAGACAGAATCAATTCGCAATTACCAATGAACCATGAGCGAGACGATTCGCTTATTTGTTTTTTGCATTGCAATCTCTCAACCAAAGGCGAACAGCTTGCCCAATATAGCCATCAGTGGTTTCTTGGGGTGGTATAGGCGGATTGGCTTTTCTAGCAGAACCAAATTGCGAAAACATCATTACCACTTGCCAACCATTATCTGTTGGTGCGAGGAATAACCAGTGATAGTTATTAGTCTCGATCGCCCGTTTAGATACATAGGTTCGTTCGAGGGTTGTAAAAAAAACTTGTTTGCTAGTTTCTGGAAACAGAGGAGTATATTCGCTATTTTCTAATTTTAAAGGTTCAAATTCTGGTCTTCCTGCCAAAATGACGTTAAGCGAACTAGTTTTGGTTTTGGCTACACTTTTACTTCTTTGAATTACTCGATTAGCATAATTGGGAAGTTCTTCGAGCATTCGATCGCTCAACAATTCTAAATCGGTAGGACAACTAGAAGATGTTGATGGTGAATTTTGGCGATCGCTTTGTTGACTATTAACTAATTGAGATTGTATTCCCCAAATACAAACAACACTCAAAAATCCTAATACTGAAGCTTTGACAATCTTTTTCCAATCTGACATGTATCTATCCCCTATCCCCTAAAAGAAGGCATTCGTCAGAAGGCGATTTGGTAATAAGTAAAAACGCGGCACACTCACTACTTGCTACTTGCTACTTGCTACTTTCCGTAATCCCTATCCCCTATTCCCTATTCCCTATTCCCTATCCCCCATTCTCTACCTCTTCACAAACTTTTCGCCAAGCTTCAACTGGATCGATCGCGTTAGTTATGGGACGACCAATAACTAAATAGTTAGCGCCAGCTTTTAATGCTTCTACTGGTGTCATCACTCGACTTTGATCTCCTGTTTCCGACCAACTTGGACGTACTCCGGGACAAACCAACAAAAAATCTTTACCGCAAACTTGACGTAATTGTTCTACTTCATGGGGAGAACAAACCGCTCCATTCACTCCTGAATCTTTCGCTAACAATGCCATTTGCAAAGCATATTCTGATAGTTCGAGCGGAATTTTCAGATCGAAGGCTAACTCTCGTGAGTTTAAACTAGTCAGTACGGTAATGGCAAGTAATTGGGTACGCTTTTTATGGCGATCTCCTTTCGAGAGTGCGAAGCCATCGCCTAAAGCTTCTACGGCTGCTTTGAGGGCATTTCTTCCCGCCGTTGCATGAATAGTAAGAAGATCTACTTCGTAAGCTTTAGCCGATCGACAAGCACCAGCAATGGTATTAGGAATGTCGTGAAATTTTAAATCGAGAAAAATTCGCTTTTGTCTTTGCTTGAGAATTTTGAGAATTTCCGAACCAGTACTGACAAAAAGTTCTAATCCAACTTTCCAAAAGCTGACTTCGGGAAGCCGATCGATTAGCGCGATCGCTGTTTCTAAATTGGGTACATCGAGGGGAACAATTATTTTGTCAGATATCATAGCCTCGAAAAATGTATATAAATAACATTATCTGTTGTATCAGTTTCCAATAACTTTATTTTTCCTTACCACAATAAATTTAGACACAAATGTTTAATTGTAGCTGCTTGTAAAAATTACTTGACAAAATCAAGAATATTCCAACGCTTTAAAAAAGTACTTTTCCCATTCATCTAACGATCGCGCTTGCAAATCCTTTTTTACAACCATAAAGAATTAACTGAAAATCTTAAAATTATAATCGAAGACATCAGTAAAAAAAAGAATAATGGAAGCGATCGCTATTCCTAGAGGATTTCGAGTAACTCCAGAACAGTTCGAGCAATTGGCACACGCCGAACAGATAACAAGATTGGAGTTAACTGCAACTGGAGAATTGATTGTTATAAGTCCGACTGGTGGAGAGGCTGGAGAAAAAAACTTTAATCTATACATCGATCTGGGAAATTGGAATCGTCGGACAAAATTAGGAAAAGCATTTGATTCTTCTACAGTGTTTGTTTTACCTAATGGCGCGAGAAGAAGCCCTGATGTCAGTTGGGTTCGATTAGAACGCTGGAATAATTTAACGCTGCCAGAAAAACGAGGATTTCCGCCGATCGCCCCCGATTTTGCGATCGAGTTAGTAAGTCCTAGCGATTTAAAAAATCAGCGATATGAAGACTTACAGGCAAAGATGCAAGAATATTTAGATAATGGCGTTAAACTTGGTTGGCTAATCGAGCCTGATGCTAAAACAGTGGAAATATATCGATTCGGGCAACAAGTAGAGATATTAAACAATCCTCAAACCTTATCAGGAGAAGATATCTTGCCTGAATTTATTTTAGATTTAAGCGAGATTTTTTAAAGTCAGCCAAATCATTTCTTTTTGCCATAAAAAACAGTTTTGACTAATAGTATTTACCTTATCTATCTGACTCGATCGAGCAATCGCAAGAAAAATTATTTTTCTTTCGCAACAGTTTTAAATATGAACTCATAACCACTCCAATCTAGGTTGGCTCGATCGAAAATAAATGCGAGATGACAACAGTTAAGTTTTTTCCACTAAATAAGACAATAAAAGATTGGTAATTTCTTGCTCCAACTGCCCATCACTCAGCAATTCTGGGCGATCGATAACTGCTGTATGAGTCAAAGCTTCAACCGTACGCTCTAAAATAAATACTGCCAGATCGAGGTTTTGCGGCTTAATTCGATCGCGCTTTTGTTTCAGGTAAGCGCGAAGCAAAGCCGTAACCCGCTCTTCCGCATTAGTGTTGTTGATGCGAGGCACTTGCTCATTGAGAACTTTGTGCAGCATTGGATCGACAGCATGAGCCGCAATACAGGCTTTTACTAACTCGTGCAAAACAACTTCGATTGGCGCATTGAAGAGATCTTTAAGTTTTGATTCGATAATCTCCATCATTGTGTTTACATGATTTTCAGCCAGCGAGGTGACCAATGCTTCCTTACTCGGAAAATATTGATACAGCGATCCAATGCTCACTCCAGCTAGCTCTGCGATTCGATTTGTAGTTGCTCTGTCGTAGCCTTCAAGAGTCAAAATGCGAGCAGTTGCAGTCAAAATAGCTTCGACCGTTATTTTAGAGCGGTCTTGTTGCGGCAATTTACGGGGTGTTGTGCGAGTTTTGCGAACCATTTAAGTAAGGAAATCAAATGCGAGTTGATGGGAGTGAGTGATGTTTCTATAATATGAGTTATAGCTCACATTTTCCTAAAACACCTACATGATTTTAATTACTGGCGCAACTGGAAGCAACGGTACAGAGATTGTCAAGCGTCTCGCGACGCGAAATGTTCGAGTACGAGCTATGGTTCGCAATCGAGCCAGCGCGATCGCACTCCCTAACGTCGAAGTGGTAGAAGGTGACTTCGATCGCCCTGAAACGCTTCTGGCTGCACTTACAGGTGTGGAACGGGCATTCCTCCTCACCAACTCATCAGAACGCGCAGAAGCGCAACAAATTGCGTTTGTCGATGTAGCGCGACACAAGGGTGTCAAACACATTGTCAAACTGTCGCAATTCGGAGCAGATGCAAGCTCACCGGGGCGCTTCTTGCGTTACCATGCGGCAGTTGAAGCAACGATCGAAGCATCAGGTATGGCGTATACGTTTCTCCGCCCCAACCTCTTCATGCAGGGCTTGTTAAACTTCCGATCGACCATTGCAACTCAAAACACCTTTTACGCGGCGGCAAGCGATGCAAGAGTAAGCGCGGTTGACGTGCGCGACATAGCCGAAGTTGCCGTAGCCGCTCTGACAGAAACTGGGCATGAGGGGAAGATTTACGATCTCACTGGTTTGCAGGCGTTGACTCATGCTGAGATGGCACAACACCTCTCCGCCGCGATCGGTCGTCAGATCGCGTTCGTGGATGTTTCACCCGAATCCATGCATGACTTTTTACTGAGTGCTAAATTCCCGCTTTGGCAAGCGGATGGACTGCTGGAGGAATACGCACATTATCGGCGTAACGAGGCGGCTACGATCGCGTTCGGTGTACGCGATGCGATCGGTAAAAATCCGCGCAATTTTGAGGCATTTACACGCGACTACGCAACAGTTTTTAGCTGATAAGCTGGCACGCATTTAATTTGCTGGTGGAGAAAAGGCAGAAGGCAGAGGGCAGAGGGCAGAAGGAACAGCCATATATCAAATTTAAATGCACAACAGCTTAACTAAAAGGTTATTGGTGGCACTTGGTAAATGATGTTGTGTAGCGAAAAGCTGTGCAACCATCTCTGCACGAGATGAAACCTCAAGCTTACGGAACATTCGCTTCAAAGCTTGCTTGACAGAATTCTCAGTAATCCAAAGTTCATTCCCAATTTCTGCGTTTGTTCGCCCTAAAGCAACCAATTCGGCAATTTGCAATTCACGAGGCGTTAAGCGCTCGGTTTTAAAGGATTGGTGCTGCGATCTGAGTATTGCAACCCAAACCGATAAGTGCAAACAGATGGCACTCAGATCGGCTAAGTTTTGCGTATCGAAGGCAGGCATTGACTTTTCACGGGTACAGCCCACTGCACCCACTAATTGACCGCTATTTACGATCGGTCCTGCCATCACATGCCAATGATCGGGGCGGGGACAAATCATTGCCCACGCCTTGGGTGATGTCACCAATGCTTCATGGACAGGCGTATGGCGCTCCGCTATGTAACGCGCCACAGGATTATGTTCGATGGATAGTGCAACGTTCAGAATTTTCTGAAGCTTGCGATCGGCTAAGGGAAGTCGATCGAAGAAAAAAATTCCCGAGCGCTTGGCTGCAAAATACTCACCAATTTTTGGCACAACGCGCGATCGCAAATCGGTTTCATCCTTCACCTTGTCGATCGCTTCAAATAAAAGTTTTAAGGGACTTGTCATAGATCGAATTTTGTCTAAAGTGTACCCGATCGAGGTCTATATGCATTGAAGTACTCAGCTTATATTACCCTTATAGTCTCAAAAACAACTTGACATGACAACAGCTTGAGAAATCGATCGCACTCCTGCACGTTGGATTTCAATGGTCTTTAATGTCTGCTCGATCGTATGACGTACTTTATCGCTCGGCAACGATCGAAATAATCGAATTTAAGAGGTAAAAATGACGCAAGATGCAATTTTCAGTCCCTTCTTTGCAACAGTGTTTCTAACACTCCTAGTTTGGGTGTATATGTACATCCGCCGTATCGGTTTTATCACAAGTAGAAAGCTCAGCCCCAAAGATCTTGCCGTACCTGGCGCATTGGCGCAGATCTCGCCACCAAACGTTTCTAATCCATCGGATAACCTAAAGAACTTGTTCGAGATTCCGATAATTTTTTATGCGCTTGTCCTATATCTCTTCGTCACGAAACAGGTAGATACAGTGTATGTGAACGCTGCGTGGATATTCGTTGTGTTTCGCGCATTGCATAGCGCTGTTCATTGCACATTCAATCTCATCATGCTTCGATTCTATCTCTACCTATTTGCCACGCTTGCGGTATGGTTCATCGCGATCCGCGCAGCCCTTACTCACTTCAGCGTGTAAGTATGCCTCTGTGCCTCTATTCCCTATCCCTAGATAGAGGCAAATTAGCTTAAATAATCGCAAAATCTAAATAAATTGCCGCTGCCGTATCTAAATAAAAAGGGGGAAAAGCTATTACTACGCAATTTCGATCGCCAACTACAGTCAGCCAAGACAACGATTTGAGCATTACTACAGTCCTTGAGAAAGCAAAACAAATTGCCGATTATGCTGCCGATCGCGCTTCGGAATTAGATCGACAAGCAGTTTTTCCCAGCGAAGAATTCAAACAAATTGCCGCCGAAGGATTATTAGCCGCACCTTTGAGTAATCGTTTTGGTGGTTTGGGATTGGGCTTCAAAACGGGCAACACCACAGAATTATTAATGTTGCTCAAAGAAATCGGACGCGGTAATTTAGCAGTGGGTAGAGTTTATGAAGGACACGTCAACGCCCTGCAATTGATTCAAACCTTTGGCACTCCCGAACAAATTGAAGCTTATGCTATTGATGCTCGCGATCGCGATAAAATTTTTGGCGTGTGGAATGCTGAAGCTGCCGATGGCGTAAAAATTCTTCCTTTAGATAACGGTAAATATCTTCTTCAAGGTAGCAAAACATTTGCTTCTGGTTGTGGTTATGTAGAACGTCCTTTTGTTAATGGTGTTTTGCCCGATGGTAGTTGGCAGATGTGTATTGTTCCCATGGATGAAGTGGAAACAGTAGTCGATCGCGATTGGTGGCAACCTCCAGGAATGAAAGCCACGGTAAGTTACAAAGTCGATTTTACAGGAGTCGAACTCGATCGCAATTGTTCGATCGGCAATCCTGGCGATTATTTGCGTCAACCTTGGCTTAGTGCGGGTGTAATTCGTTTTGCGGCGGTACAATTAGGCGGGGCGGAAGCACTTTTTAACGCAACGCGTCAGTATCTCCAAGAGTTAAATCGTACCAATCACGTCAATCAACAAGAAAGACTCGGTAAAATGGCGATCGCGATCGAAAGTGGCAATCTTTGGCTATGTAGTGCGGCGCAAATGGTCGATCGTTATTCTCCTATTTTTGCTGGTTATCCCGATTTACCCAATCCTGAATCTTTCCAATTAGTTGCCTATGCAAATATGGTACGCACGGCGATCGAACAAATTTGCATGGATGTAATTCAACTAAGTCAGCGTTCGATCGGTACTCTCGGTTTGCTTCCGCCTCATCCGATGGAAAGAATAATTAGAGATTTAAGTCTTTATTTGCGTCAACCAGCATACGATGTAGCGATCGCAAGGATTGGCGAATATGTCCTCTCTGAAAAAGCCCCTGCTAGTGAAATTTGGTCGATATGAAAGAAGGCAGAAGGCAGAAGGCAGAGGGCAGAAGGCAGGTAATTAAGAATGAAAGATGGAGAACAAAAGAATAAAAGGAAGGAAAGAATGTATATAGATGCTTCCCCTGCCTCCCTGCATCTCAACACCCTTACCTCTCCTATTTTAATAATCGCCCCCCATCCTGACGATGAAACTCTCGGTTGTGGAGGTGCGATCGCGCTTTTGCGTCGAATGAATTTACCTGTGTCAGTTGCGATCGTCAGCGATGGTAGCAAATCTCATCCTAATTCACGAAAATATCCCGCCCCTGCGTTGCGAGATTTAAGAGAAAAAGAAAGTATTGCCGCATTAAATATTTTAGGTGTCGAATCAAAAGAGATAACTTTTTTTCGTCTTCCCGATGGCAATGTACCAAATCTGGGTGAAACAGAATTCGATCGCGCGATCGATTTGTTTCAATCTTATTTAACTAGATTGACTCCGATGACAATCTTTCTTCCTTGGCGGGGAGATCCCCATCGCGATCATCGTGCTAGTTGGCAATTAATTAATGCAGCGATCGAAAAGTTAGCTATCTCGCCTCGTTTGATTGAATACCCAATTTGGAGTTGGGAAAGACAGCAAACTAGCGATTTATTTGAGTCGGCTAAAGTTTGGCAACTAGATATTAGTAATGTTTTGGATTTAAAAAAACAAGCGATCGCGCAATATCGATCGCAAATTTCCGATTTAATTGATGACGATCCAGAAGGTTTTCGTCTCACACCAGAAATACTCAAACATTTTACTCATCCTTGGGAAATTTATTTAGAAGTCGAGTTATGAACGAGAATAAACAATCTTTGCAACCAGGTTATTTTGAGGATTTGTATCAAAAAAATTCCGATCCTTGGCAATTTGAAACTAGTGAATATGAAGCCAAAAAATATGCAACGACTATAGCCGCCCTTTCCAAGCCTAGATATAAAAATGCTTTTGAAATTGGTGGTTCGATCGGTGTATTAACTGCCATGCTTGCCGATCGTTGCGACTCGCTTTTATCGATCGATGTTTCGGAAGCAGCACAGCAACGCGCCAAACAAAGATGTCAAAATTTAAATAATGTGCGCTTCCAAATAATGCAATTGCCTCAAGAATATCCCGATGAAATGTTCGATTTAACCGTGCTATCCGAAGTGGGTTACTATTTTTGTTGGGATGACTTACACAAAGCTCAAAAATTAATTATCAAACACTTAGAATCAAAAGGACATCTTTTACTCGTTCATTGGACTCCTAAAGCTGAGAGTTATCCCCTTACAGGCGATGAAGTTCACGATTCTTTTTTACAATTATCCAATTTAAAACATTTAAAAGGATTGCGGCAAGAGCAATATCGGCTCGATTTGTTCGAGAGAATTTAAGGGCTTAAAATTATTAACTCGATCGCGTAAATCTGCGATCGCTTGTTCTATTTTTACAAATTGTCGATCGCACGAAAAAAACTGTTTATTTTGTTGCTGATACCCTCCAATTTTTTCAACTAATAAGCCAAATGTCGGCGACAATAACATCGTATCGAGAAGTAATTCCGAATCTATTCCTAACTTGTTGGCAAAAATAAATAAAAGATCGATCGATAAATTTTCACCATTTTGTTGACGTTGCCACAAACAGCGCAACTGACGGCGCAAACGAAAGCGATGTTCGACTAACTGTGCAGACTCAACTAATAAAGATTGATGTTGATGCCCCATGTCGTTCAATTCATTCAATCGCTTAGCCAATCCAGCAGGCGCTCGTCCAACCATCCTAGCACTGGTAGATACTCGCACCTGTGTACTATGACGAAAATTAGCATCAGCACGTATCAAAGCTTGATAGAAGGCGACATCTTCAGGGGTACGCACCGCAGGTAAGCCACCAACTTTTGCATACATTTGTGCGGTTACGGCTAAATTAGCCCCAAAGTTTTGATGGTGTCGGGGAAAAACATCGATCGAATGTGGATCGATAAATGCTTCTAATTGTGCGACGAGATAGCGATAGCCAACGTAGCGCAAAAAATACAATCTCGTCACTTTATCTAAAGCCATTCTTTCTCTAAAATTAGTGACAATTCTGCCGCCAACAGCATCAGCACCTTGTTTGATTTCATCTAAAATAGCCGCTAGCCAAGTCGATGAAACTCTTGTATCGCCATCTGTTGAAGCAATTACACCGCGATTTTTTCCGATTAAAGATAATCGACGAAAAGCTTCATCCATAAGAAGTTTTCTTACCCAACCAATATAGGCGCGATCGGGACTTAAAGTTTTTTCGATTACGTGTAAATTTAACTTGGGATTTTCTCTAGCAAAACGACGGGCGATCGCTGCTGAATTATCGGTACAATTATTAGCTAAAACAATTATTTCATAGCGATTTTTGTCAAAAGGTTTTCCTTCTAAATCGATTTGATCTCTTAAAGCTTGTAATGTTGCTTCAATATTTTCTGCTTCGTTACGTGCTGGTACGATCGCGCAAATTTCACAACTTAATAAAGGAGGTTTACTAACTAGTACTGGAAAATTTTGAGAATGATTTAACTGTGGAGTTTTTATTTTTAAGCTATGGCGATCGGCAGTTGGCAACATTACTTTTTTTGTGGCTGAGTTATTAATATTGTTGCCAACTCTGTTATTCAAGAGCGTCTTCACAAAGATAGAATTACTTTTGTAGCAGATCGAGACATAATTCAACTAAAAAGTAGATGTTTTTAATAAGGTATCAAAAGACTTGAGACTAACATTTCATAAATGAGCGCAAAATCAAACTAATCGCCGTCCACAGATCCCAAAGTATTTTTTCTAAAAATGTTGGAGGTTTAAGCCATTTTTCCATATGTACACAAGGAATTGCAACAGAATAACTTTTACCATCAAACATATATAAAGATATTTTTTTTAAAACTCGATATCCACAAGCTCGATAAAAAGGAATGCTGGTTATAGATGCTACAACAGTTAAAACCTTCCAATTACGGTCAATAGCTTTCTTTTCAAGTGCTAACAATAACTTTGTGCCAACTCCTTGACGTATGTTTAAGGGAGCGACAAACATTGCATTTATAGCCCACGGACTCAAACAAGAAAAACCAATTATTTCGCCATTCTTTTCAGCTACAAAAACCATTTTGTAATGTTTGATAATTTGATACCAGTATTGGTGTTTTTGATGAAGATAATTGGTGTAATTTATAAGACGCTCAATTTGTTTGACATTATAATCATTAGCATTAAGAACTCGAATACATTCAATTTGAATTTTATGAAGGCGATCGCTATCTTCTAAACGTGCCAAACGCACTACAATATCTGAGTGTGGTCGATTGTTCATTATTAAAAGTCAAGACAAGTTTGATTTTGTCATCACTCTAGACTTTGGTAGCTTACAATTAGTGCGATCGAGATCGTAACGATCTGAAAAATTAAAGAGACAACTTTATTTAGCCTCACAGCCTAGATAAATTTTAAACTCAACCAGAATTAATTATTTAACATGGCGATCGCTCTGACTATAATAATTTGGTAACAAAAGAGTTGGTAGGTAGAACGAGAGTGAAATTCGACAAAATCTTTCAATCTTCTGGTTTTGTTGGGTTTCGTGTCTCAACCCAACCTACGATTAAAATTGCATTTACTTTTAGTGTTTATGGAAAAACAAAAAACAAAAGATATCAGGAAAAGAAATACTCGATCGAGCTATAGATGCGATCGCAAGACATATAAATGAAGAGAGTAATTAAGGATAGCAATGAAAGCAATCAAAGTAATGGGAACAGTAGACGAACAAGGACAACTAGCTTTAGATTCTCCTTTAATAATAGATAAAGAAAGCCGTGTGGAGGTAATTGTTCTTATTCCCGAACAAACTGAGTCAGAGGAAGATAATCTATTTAAAAAAGAGATTTTAGAAGATTTTAGTCAAGCTTGGCAAGAAGCAATGAATGGGGAAACAATTCCTGTTGAGCAACTTTGGGACGAATTAGAGAATGACTGATAAATCTTTTGTAAAAGTCCAAGCTTCACCAACATTCCAACGAAATATAAGAAAACTTGGTAAAAAATATCGTAATATTCGCCATGATGTTGAACCAGTAATTAAACAGCTACAAAATGGAGAATTACCAGGAAATCAAATATCTGGAATTGGCTATAAAGTTTTTAAGCTACGAGTTGAAAATAGCGATATTGTTAAAGGAAAAAGTGGGGGCTATCGTCTTATTTACTATTGCCAAACAACGATGGGTATTATTTTATTGACTATTTACACAAAATCTGAACGAGCAGATATAGCAGCAGATGATATTAAAAGAATTATTACTCAGTACGAAAAGTGAATAGTTAAAAGGTAAAAAACTAGAAGCTATTCAACAAGTCTTTCATCTATCGCCATCGACAGTCAAATTAGAAATTCCCCAACCTCCAGAAATAATTAGCATCAAAAAAATATCTAGAGATGATATTTTCGATCGCTAAATTATTTAACTAACTACAAAATAGATGGATTTGAAAAAATAGATCCAGACAAAGCCGCAGATATTATTTTTACCGCAAGTAAGAGTAAATGGAAAAGCTTAAATCCGATCGCCAATTTAGAATGCGGTATCGACAAGACAAAAATTAAAACTCTGAAAACTGTCTTTAAAATTTAATCATTGCCCGATGCCC
>JBOFLQ010000033.1:0-33212 GCA_051657945.1 Xenococcaceae cyanobacterium
TTATCACTACCCGATAAAGTATCGTTGCCATCTTTGCCATCGATGCGATCGCCAACTTTACCGCCAACTAAAAGGTTATTGGCGCTATTACCAGTGATATAGTCACCATAGGGAGAACCGATCGCGTTAGTAAAATTCTCAATTTTAGCAAATGCTCCGTATTTAACTGATTCGTAATAAATGCCTTCATCGAGGTCTATTGTTAGCGGAGGTGTCGAACTCGATTTCGATCTGTCAATGGTATTATTTCGATCGGTAGGGGCGATAAATACATCAAAGTCGGAAGCATTAATGTTACCAACGTCCGATTTGATTTGGGCAGTGAAATAACTGCCATTAAGGTGACTAAAATTGACCTTAATTGACGCTCCAAGGTCTTGCAAGTCTAGCGTATCCAATCCCAAACCGCCATCGATCGCATCGTTTCCAGCACTACCTCTGACAGTATCATCGCCACCTAAAGCAAAAATTTTGTCCCGATCGCTCGTTCCTTGTAAAAAATCTGGATTTTCTGTACCTTTAATTTTCAATTTTCTATCCCTCCAATTTGAGTGCCAAATGCTACTCAAAGATAGCCTGGAGTTTTTTACGCAACAGTTAATTAAACTTAAGATTTTCTGTATTTTTGTAATTGTGTAGTTAACTTAGCTTGACAAAAGATTTTTTAGAGAATTTATTTTTTGTAGAGACGTTTCCTGCATAGGTTTTTAAGTTTGTGGATTAGGGGCGAATAATCATTTGCCCCTACTTTAGACTTCATTTAATTCGTTATATGCTGCAATAGGCAGTGTCGATCGACGAGCAAAAGAATGAAAAAACTTTTGATTACGGGTGCAAGTGGTTTTTTGGGCTGGAATCTATCTCAGCAAGCACAAGCACAATGGCAAGTTTTTGGAACTTATTATTCTGGCGCAATAGTTATTCCCAATACGACAATTATCAAAATCGATTTAAGAGATTTTTCAGCAGTCAAAGAATTATTCGCACAAATTCAACCAGATGCAATTATTCATACTGCTGCTGCTTCCAAACCGAACTTTTGTCAGACTAATCCCGAAGAATCCTATCGAATTAATGTTGATGCTTCATTAAACCTTGCTGGTTTATGTGCAGAACATCGAATTCCCTGCGTTTTTACTTCCACCGATCTAGTTTTTGACGGTACTAAATCTTTTTATACTGAAACCGATCCAGTTTCTCCCATCTCTCATTATGGCGAACAAAAAGTTTTAGCCGAACGGGGTATGTTAGAAATTTACCCCAAAACTGCCGTTTGTCGAATGCCGTTAATGTTTGGTAATGTGCCACCAACAGCTATCAGTTTTATTCAGCCTTTTATCGATCGATTGAAAAAAGGAGAAGACTTGTTTTTGTTTTCCGATGAATTTCGCACTCCCGTTAGCGGTATGACTGCGGCAAAAGGACTGTTACTCGCTTTAGAAAAACAAGTATCGGGAATATTACACTTAGGGGGAAAAGAGAGAATTTCGCGCTATCAATTTGGAGAATTATTAGCAGAAATAATGCAAGTATCTCCACAAAATATAAAACCATGTTTGCAAAAAGACGTACCAATGGCAGCGCCGCGATCGCCCGATACTTCTCTCGATAGTTCAAAGGCTTTTGCTCTAGGATATCAGCCTCTATCTTTAAAAGAGGAACTAACAGCTTTATTGAGTTCAGATTAATTCTCAAGATATTGATACTAGAATAAATAAAGAAAGGTTCAAGATATAAAGTAAAAGATGGAAGTATCAGAACTTAAAAGAGATATCGAAACAATCTCCTCGCGCCTGGGTAAAACCCAGGACTATCTTTGACATACCCGCTCTCAACGCTAAAATACAAGACTTAGAACAGTTAGCTTCGCAACCAGAGTTTTGGGATAATTCTGAAACCGCTCAAAGCACATTGCAACAACTCAACGACCTTAAATCGAATATAGAACAGTATCAGCAATGGAAAACAAAACTAGAAGATCTTAGAGCGATCGCAGAATTATTAGAATTAGAAACTGACGAAGCACTTGCTAAAGAAGCACAAACTACATTACCGCAGCTACAACAAGAATTAGATCGTTGGGAGTTGCAACAACTACTATCAGGGCTTTACGATGCTAAAGGCGCAGTTTTAACTATTAATGCTGGCGCTGGTGGTACGGATGCCCAAGACTGGGCTGAAATGTTGTTGCGAATGTATACTCGTTGGGGAGAACAACACGGTTATAAAGTTCATCTCAGCGATGTTTCTGAAGGTGAAGAAGCGGGAATTAAATCTGCTACTCTAGAAATAGACGGACGTTATGCGTATGGTTACCTCAAAGGCGAAAAAGGAACGCACCGTTTAGTAAGAATTTCTCCTTTTAATGCTAATGGTAAACGTCAAACGAGCTTTGCTGGCGTAGAAGTAATGCCCATTCTCGGCGAAGAAGCTGTTAAAGTTGAGATTCCCGACAAGGATTTGGACATTAGTACTTCACGCGCGGGTGGAAAAGGCGGGCAAAACGTCAATAAGGTAGAAACTGCCGTTCGCGTCGTTCACCTTCCTACAGGATTAGCCGTACGCTGTACCGAAGAGCGATCGCAACTACAAAACAAAGAAAAAGCCCTTGCTTTACTTAAGGCTAAATTACTAGTTATCCTTCAAGAACAACGGGCTAAAGCAATTGCCGAAATTCGTGGCGATATGGTAGAAGCTGCTTGGGGAAATCAAATTCGCAACTATGTTTTTCATCCCTATCAAATGGTGAAAGATTTGCGTACCAGTGAAGAAACTACTGCTGTTAACGACGTGATGAATGGCGAATTAGATAATTTTATCGAATCTTATTTACGCAAAGAGAATCAATTAATTTGAGACTTTGTCGGAATTTCAGTAACTTACTACCTTTTTGGTGCGTTACACTACGTTAACGCACCCTACATTTTATGGTTTAGCTAAATCTTTGATTCAGGCGTGGTAATAGAAAATATACGCTAGTGCATAAAAATAACAACTGAGACATAAAAAATTATTGAAGGGAATTTCACCTGAATAAATTAATAAATTTCCGAATCTAACCTTAATTTATTGAGGAAGAAATATTATGATGATGTCTCAAACTTTAACGTTAATTTGTCGCGATGAAACTTTTGAATATGCACCATCTGCTATGCATCTCGACAAAATTCAATCGTCTAAAATTAAAACAAACGCGATCGCCAGCAATAAAATCAAGTTGACCTATCGCTCTAGTACTTTTGAATACACTCCCGAACCTCCTTCGGTACTTACTTATTATCGGGAAGAGCGCCCAATTAACTGGCGCTTTCGCATTCCACCCAAAAATACGAAAAAAAGTATTTTTCTCTTTCTTCTGTCTGTACTAACCTGGAAAAGTTATTAATATTTAAAACCTAAAATATTCGTTAAAAATCTTTTGAGATATACAAAATGGTTAAATATAAAACATTTTTTTTTTAAATCATAAATAAAATTATTTAATTGACTTGCACTGAGATGAATTAAAGTAGAAGAGAGAAGAGACTCGGTGAATTTTAAATAAATAGTAGGATTTTGCAAATAATCGAAAAAATCCTACTGTTTTTTTTTGCTAAATTAAACAGCTTTATCGTAATTTAGCTCTAATTTCCTCAATTCTTGTTCGATTTACGCCCAAATCTGACTTGCCAAGACGGGAAGCGGAACGAACGTGAATGACATTTTCATTAGGATTTAAATAAAATTCTACGTCGTCTACATAACCCATTAATTTGCTTTTAAATTCGGCATATAGATAATTATCGGTTTGTTCGACAATCGTCGTTCTCTCCATACCTTCAATTACCTTTCTCAGATCGGCGATCGCCATTGCTGGAAGAGGAGCAATTTTCGATTGAGAATCTTGACTTTGACTGTTAACACAATTAGGCGAACCAGGACAAGCGGCTAGTTTGCCATCTTTTACACCCAGATTATTCGGTTTTGTACCAGAAAAATTAAACATAATTATTAATATTATTTGGTAGTTGATAATGGTTCATTGGGAATAGGGCAACGGGCAAAGTCAAAAGTCGTAGAGACGCGAAATTTCGCGTCTGTACAAAAGTAATAAGTAATAATTTGCTACTTTCCCTATCCCCTATCCCCTATCCCCTACTCCCTATTTAACAGCGATCGCAGACTTAGCCGTTAATAACCTTAAAGCTTCTTGATATTGTTTGTCTGCTTCAGTACCTAATTGGGCGTAGGTAATTGGTTCTTGAGAGACAATTTCATCGGGAACAATGCCCAATTTATTAATATCTCTGTGGGCAGGAGTTTCGTATTTAGCAACGGTAATCGCTAAACCAGCACCATCGGGTAATTCGAATAGAGATTGAATTAAACCCTTACCAAAAGTTTTTTCACCAACTAATATGGCTCGTTGATTATCTTGTAAAGCACCCGCTAAAATTTCGCTGGCGCTTGCCGTTCCCTGATTTACTAATACTACCAAAGGAGCTTGAGTAATTGCCGCACCCGCAGAATCGAAACTTCCCATCGTTCCTTCTCGGTTGACAGTATAGACAATCGTGCCTTCATTAAGCCAGAGACGGGCAATTTCCACCCCTGATTGTAAAAGTCCACCTGGATTGTTACGTAAATCGAGGATATAACCATTTGCGCCTTGTTGGTTTAATGTATTTACGGCGCGAGAAATTTCTTCGGTAGCATTGGCGCTAAATTGATTGAGGCGGATATAACCGATCGGGACGTTGCCTTGTTTGTCGAGACTGGCATAGACGGGATTGAGAGAAATGCGATCGCGCACTAAATCCACCAGGCGAAAATCTGTTTCTTCTTTGTCGTGGGGCTGTATTTTCAAAGATACTTTCGTGCCAATCTGTCCGCGCATTTTGGCAGCAGCATCATCTAAAGTAATTGTTTTGGTGCTAATGCCATCAATTTCCAAAATGCGATCGCGCGGTTCGATTCCTGCCTCTGCGGCTGGAGAACCAATTAAAGGGGCAATTATCTCAACATAGCCCGTGTTTTCGTCCATACTAATCTGCAAACCTACCCCAGAAAGTTCGCCAGAAGTACTAATTTGCAAGCTATGGTATTGATCTGGTTTTAATAATCTAGTATATGGATCGTCCAACGAACCCAACATTTCTTCTATAGCATTGTAGGTTTGTTCGCGATCGCTAAGCGGCTTTTTTATAAATTTTTGACGCATTAACCACCAGTTTTGATGATTAAAACTATCATCGACATAAGATTGATTGACAATTCGCCAAGATTGCAAAAGTAGCTTTTGTTCGTCAGTAAAAGCTACTGCATCGGGAGTCCACCAGGTTAAAGAGATCGTTAGAGAAGTTACTAAAGTTAGACCGATCCAAAATACTTTCTTGAGCATGAGTGAGCTTGTTTCTTTAAGCTAATATTAACTAAATTTAACAACTATAACTCCTAATTCGGAAGTCGAATATGATAATTGCTACGGAAAACTGATTACCTACCGTTGACCGCAAAGCCGTGTCTTTTTAAAGCACGGATGTAAGGTCGTTGCCAAATTCATTTGGCAATGAAAACTAGACAATTTAGACACAAAATCTTTATACATCAGTGGTTTCAGGTGTTGTATAATACTCGCAAGTTCTCTAATAAAGTTGAAGTATGGGGTTCTAAAAACAAGTTTTTTAGGTAAAACTTCAGGCAGCACTTGAGAATGTAGCTTTTCTAGTTTGAGTGGGAACATAGTGATTCGCTAGCTGATAGTAAGCAGGTTTTGCGTAGTCTAGAAAGCCTAAAGTAAGAAAACCACTCCTGGTTGTTTGGAATAATCCAACTAGGCAGGGCTTTGTCTAGAGGGAGAGCAGTTGTCAGACGGTGGGTTTCCCCGCATACTGCGCCAGTATCCCTGAATCCCCGTCAATTTTATGGCGGGGAGTGGGTCAATTATCTGATTGCCTATTATCCGATGCCCAGTGCAGCGTTGCCCATTGCCCCATTGCCCCATGAACAATGAACAATGAACGATACTTAATTGACCGTTTCTTCAAGTCGCTACGTTCTACCATATTGATATCTAGTTTATGTTTGTCATTCCTTCTTAGTGGCTGTAATTTAGACTCCTTTAAAACTAACGGTGCGAGAATACCTCAATTAGTTTTCGCATCACCTAGCGATCCTGCTACATTTAACTCCGCAATTAACGATTCAGCTTTTAGTGTGTTTGGTTATATTTACGATGGGTTAGTTTCTGAAAATGGACAAACTGCGGAATTAGAACCAGCATTGGCAGAATCTTGGCAAGTTTCTGACGATAAAAAAACAATTACTTTTAAACTGCGCGAAGACTTGAAATGGTCGGATGGAGAACCTTTAACCGCCGATGACGTAGTGTTTACCTACAATGAAATTTATCTCAACGAACAAGTTCCGACTGGAATTAGAGATATTTTACGTATCGGCTCTAAAGGTACTTTTCCCTCAGTCAAAAAAATTGATGACAGACAAGTCGAATTTTCTGTTTCCGAACCATTTGCGCCTTTTCTTCGCTATGCTGGTGGCATTCCCATTATGCCCAAACACGCTTTAGAGGAGTCGATTCGGACTAAAGATGCTAGTGGCAATCTCAAATTTCTGACAACATGGGGAACAAATACCGATCCGAAAGAAATAGTGGGTAATGGTTACTATACGATCGACAGTTTTGTTCCCTCTCAAAGAGTAATTTTAAAACGCAACCCCTATTACTGGCGCAAAGATTCGCAAGGAAATCCTCAACCATATATAGACAAAGTCGTTCTGCGAATCATTCAATCTGACGATACTCAGTTGGTTGGTTTTCGATCGGGCGATATGGACAGTCTTGAGGTTAAGCCAGAAGTATTTTCTTTACTCAAAAAAGAAGAAAACATTGGTAAATTTAAAATATACAATGGCGGGCCATCTTCTGAAAGTCGCTTTGTTTCTTTCAATCTCAATAAAGCGCGCAGTCAAAAAGGTAAACCTTTTGTCGATCCGATTAAATCGCGTTGGTTTAATAATCTAGCTTTCAGACAAGCAATTGCCTACGCGATCGATCGCGAAAGCATGATTAATAGTATTTATCGCGGTATCGGTGCGATTCAACATTCGGCGATCGGCGAGGATAGTCCTTTCTATTTATCTCCCCAAGAAGGATTAAAAACTTACAGTCACAATCCCGAAAAAGCCAAACAATTACTGACTGATGCTGGATTTAAATATAACGAATTTGGCGAATTGCTCGATTCTGAAGGTCATAGAGTTCAGTTTACAATACTCGTCAAAGCAGAAGAAGAATCTAGAGTTGATGCAGCAGTACAAATTCAACAAGACTTGAAAAAAATTGGCATCAAAGCAAATTTGCAACCAATTAGTTTTAATACGATCGTCCAGAAACTTAAAAATAGAGATTGGGAGTGTTACGTTGGTGGTTTTGCTGGCGGCGGTAGCGTCGAACCCCACAGCAGTTTCAACATTTGGTCTTCCCAAGGAATGTTACATCAATTCAATCAAGGGCAAATACCAGGACAACCGCCAATTCAAGGCTGGGAAGTGTCTGATTGGGAAAAAGAAATCGATCGACTATTTGCAGAGGGAGCAAAAGAATTAGACGAGAAGAAGCGCAAAGAAATCTACGGACGCTTTCAACAAATCGCCGCCGAACAATTACCTTTCTTTTATTTAATCAATCCGATCGCCTTACAAGCAGTGCGCGATCGCATCGAAAATGTCAAATTTACATCCCTCGGCGGCGCATTCTGGAATTTCTATGAATTGAAGATTAATGATTGAATGGGCAAGGGGCAAGGGGCAAGGGGCATTGGGCAAGGGGCATGGGGTACTAAATATTCTATTACTTGAACTTGATTGGGTTGGGGATATGGGTAAGCCAGATTTTGAAGATTTGGAAGTCTATCGACTGGCTGAAAAGTTAGCTAATCAGATTTGGCACATCGTCAAGGAATGGGATTATTTTGCCAAAGATACTCTTGGTAAACAAATTGTTAGAGCTGCTGATAGCGTGTGTCTAAATATTGCAGAAGGACGAGGTCGGTATAATGACCAAGATAATCGGCGATTTGTTAAGATTGCCAGGGGCTCTTTATATGAGACAATAAGCTGCTTGCGACTTGCTTATGCAAGAAAGCTAATTATTAACGAGCAAGTAGCAGAATTTAAACCTATTATCGATAAATTACAACCTAAGCTTAATGCTTATCTTAATTCAATAGGGCGCAGAACATGAATTTTAGCCCAGTGCAGCGTTGCCCAGTGCAGCGTTGCCCTCTGCCCAATGCCCCTTGCCCTCTGCCCTCTGCCCAATGCCCTCTGCCCGATGCCCCTTGCCCAATGCCCAATGCCCCTTGCCCAATGCCCAATGCCCAATGCCCTATTGATTAATATACATCTTCACTTTTTCAATCAATTCTGGAGTTGTGAATCCTTTAGTTAAATAATCTGTCGCACCTACGCGACGGGCTTCCTTACCCCATTCTTCCGATAAGCGAGAAGAACTAACCATAATCGGAATCTCAATACCACTTTCCCGACATTTATTAATTAAGGTAAAACCATCCATACCTGGCATTTCAATGTCAGTAATCATCATCGCTGGAGTAGAATTACTTTGCAGCCAATTCCATGCTTCCAATCCGTCGCGGCAAGTGTAAACAGTGTAACCGTTGTTGGTCAAACTTACTTCTAGTCTTCTTCTAATTAACGCCGCATCATCCACAACCAGAATCGTTTGAGTTTCAAAACCAGAATCTTCGACTTCATCTGGTTCTTCAAAATAAGTGACATAATTCGAATCCATTGGAGCATCATAAATACTACCGCGAGCATCCTCAGCCAAACCAGTCCATAATTTTTCACTTAGAGTTGCAGGTTCGATGATTGGAATTAAACTACCGTCGTTTTGAAGACTTACACCCATAAGTCCTACGGGAGCAATCAAAGGATTGGGTATGGGGTTGATTAATAAGTCTAGCTGTTCGATTAAATCGTCAGCCAATAGCCAAACTTCTTTTTTCTGTTGCGTAGTCGTTAGATTTGAAGAACGAATGCGAAGACAAATGGCGGTTTCTGATAGTTCTCTAGTTAAACCTTTACGCCAATATTCGAGCAAATCTAAAGCTGGTACAGAAACGCCATCTTGTTCGATCAGACATGAAAAAATCGACCCCGATCGCACGGTTTTAAATTCTGATAAATTATCCCAAATAGTCGTAGTTAAAACTTCTTCTGTGGGAATGGCAAATTTATTTTCACCAACTCGAACGAGAATGCAACGTACTAATAAGTGGGGTACGGGCAAGCGAATCTGGAAATTTGAGCCTTTGCCCACAACTGTATCGAGTATTATTTGTCCGCCCAAGTTGGTTATTTGCGAGGCAACTACGTCCATGCCAACGCCGCGTCCAGAAATATCGCTAACTTCGCTCTTAGAACTGAATCCAGGCTGACAAATTACAGCTAAAATTTCACTGGAAGTATCGGTATTAGTTAGCGGCATTCCTTTTTCTTTGGCAATTCTTTGAATGACTTGCCCGTCAATACCGCGACCGTCATCTTGCATGTTTAGTTGATAGAAATTGCCCTGTCTTCTCAGAGAGAGAATAACTGTTCCTTGAGCGGGTTTGCCTTTATTGGTTCTATCTTCAGGCGATTCTAAACCGTGATCGAAACAATTACGCAATAGATGCAAGAGAACGGGTTCTAAACTCTGAATCGTACCGACATCTAATTGTAGTTTTTCACCTTGAACGATTAGTTGGACTGGTTTACTATAGCGAGTGGTCAAATCTCTTAAAATCGCTCTCGCCCGAAATACTAATTTACTAAAAGGAACGAGGCGACTCTCTTCTACCGTGCGCTGGAGATTGAGGAGATTGCGATCGAGCAAGCTAATACTCTCAGTTGTCTGACGAGAGGCGATCGTTGCTTCATCTCCTAATTCAGAAATCCGCAAACTCGATTCGAGCAAACGATTGATGATCGTGTAACCCCGACGATAAGTTTCTAATTGTGGCCCTTCAGAATTGCGTTTATTATTTTCTTGGAAATCTTCTAGCAGTGCATAATCATTTTGCAACTGCCGCAATTGACCGATATTGCCCAAAATCTCTTTAGCTAAATTAGATAGCTGTGCTAATTGATTTTGTAAAACCTGGTTGTAACCCTGACAGGAACGAGCGCTCAACAAAGTCTCAACTAAATGTTGCGCCGATAAATTCAATCTCTCCAAAGGCACGGGAATTTGTACATTAGCCGCTGCATCCTGCGCCGCTTGAGCTTTTTGCGGTGCGGTTTCTCCTCCGCTCCCCTGCTCCTCTGTTTCTGTTTGAGCGACAGCAACAGAAACTTTAGGTTTAACTGCCCCACCGACTCTAGAACAATCTTTAAGTTCTTTGAGAAAACCAGGAAATTCTGACTTCCAAAAATCGGCCTCCAAGCGAGTCAGAAATTTTTTGCTTGTTTGTACTAATTCGAGCCATCCTGGTTCAAATTCTAAATCTTTACCGATTTGAATTAGTTGTTTGAGAGTTTCTTTCGTAATTTGTAGAGTAGAACTAGGAACTTTTCCCGTATCTGGCAACTGTTCGATCGCCATGTCCAAATCCAAAACAACCAAATCGAATCCTTGTTCGGCAAAATCTTGAAATAATTGAGTTCTTTCGTTAAACTCAGCCAAGTAAGACTGCTGAATAGTTTGGCGCAAAGAGTTCAGACGCTCTAAACTAGGCTCGACTATCGATCGCGCCCCCTCGCCTGTCTCTTGCACCTGCAAACTAGCTGTCATTAACTCTCCAGCCTCAAAGAGTATCTGTGACAATTGATTATCATCTAAAGGCGGAGATGTTTGTAGATAGCGCAAGTCGGAAAGAATTTCCTCAATTACAGTCGAGACAGATAAAATAGCATCTGCTCCCACAGTTACCGCTCCACCTTTAATGGTGTGGACGCAACGGTACATCTCTTGAATATCCTTCGTCCATGATTCTGGTTGCAACCGATCGACAATATCGATGTAGCTTTGCAAATAATTTTGCGCGTCAACGTCGAACATGCTACGTAGTTCTTGTTGTAGCTGCAATTCGGCTAAATCTACTTCAGGGATAGACATACTTAGGGACTAGGGGATAGGGATAGGGGTTAGGGAGTAATGAGTAATGAGTAATGAGTAATGAGTAATGAGTAATGAGTAATGAGTAATGAGTGATGAATTTTTTACGTCACGACTTCTGACTTTTGACCTTGTCCATTGCCCAATGAACTATGAACTATGAACTATGAACCATGAACTATCAACAAACTATTCCTCTTCTTTTTGGCTGAAATAGGGGGCGATCGGGTTAGAAACGGAAATAATACTTGAAGGTGGTAATTCGTCAATAATTTGTTCGGAGATGCGGAAAAAGCTAACTCTAGAGTAAAGAGTACGAGCTAGTCTGTCCATCGATCCTGTTTGTTCGAGAGTATAACGGGAAGAACGTTCGTTTTCTGCGGCGGCGGTGGCGATACTGTGAATTGCTTCGAGGGTTGTTTCGGCAACAGTGGCGATCGCGACACTAGATTTGGTTACTTCCTGCCCGATTTGAGATACCTTTTCCGTAACAGTTTTAATATTGTCGAACACTTGACGAGAACTATCGACGTTTGTAGTAAATCGCTCTACCGAACCGCTAATTTCTTGAATATCTCCCTTAACACCAGATACTACTGTCTGAATTTGGTCGGTTTTTTGTTTGAGAGTAACCAAACTTTGATTGGTTTGTACTGCCAAATCGTTAACTTGGGTGGCGATCGTGGCAAATTCGCGAGCAACGCTAGCAAATTGTTCTGGATCTTGCTGTTCGGAAGCACGAGTGGCGATCGTCGATGCGTTCAAGGCTAAGACACGGGTAAGTGCTGCTACCCTTTTTTGATCTTGGGTGAATTGAGCGGCTAAAGTTACGAAGTCTGTCAAGTTTTGCGTGCGTCGGACAATTTGTTCGGTACCTTGTTGCAGAACGGTGATATTTTCCGCCATCGAAGACATCTCTTTTTGTCCTTGGACGATCGCGCTTTGTGCATCCTTTACCGCTTCGTCAGACCAAAGTGCTTGCTGAGCCGTATCTTGAGAAAGTTTATTGACGTTCTCCATCAAAGATTGCACTTCCATTACGGAATTGGCTTGTTGTTCGACTTGTTTGGTAGTGGAAACTGCCAATTTTTCTAACTGTTCTGCACCTTGAGTTACTTGTTCGGCAGTAGAGAGAACCACGGACATGATTCTGGCAAGCTCTTCAATCAAGCGGTTGAGAGTATCTGCAACCAATCCAGTAGCGCGATCGCTGACTTCTGCTTTAACAGTTAAATCACCTTCTTCAACAGCACAAACAATATCGAGAATATGACCGATGTCATATTGCATTACTTCGTTTTCTTGTTGTTCTTTGCTGGTTTGTTTTAGTTGTTCTTGCGTTTGTATCGCAAGCACTACTTCTTCACGGATTTGTTGTTCTTTTAACTCTAACTGTTCTAGCAGATTATAAAAGGAGAAGGTTAATTGTTCTAGTTCGTCTCCTTGTTTTATTTGTGCTTCCGTTTCGGGATCGATGTTTGCTAGTTTGTTGCATTCTTTCAACATTGGTTGCAAGCGGCGATTGAGATAGCGCATAAATAACAACACGGCGATCGCCAAGACCGCACCCGCACCTAAAGTGCTAGCTGCTGTGGCAAACAAAACTGGCGCTGTAACTACTCCTGTGGGTACTACTGCTAGCATCAACCAATTAGTACTGGGCAATCGCTTGTATGCCCAAAAATTACCGCCAACTTGCACCAATCCCGCTTGCTCTTGTGATATTTTTGACCAAACTCCTTTTAATTGAGAAACGGTTTGGTAACTAGTCCCTTTTTCTCCCTCGGAAGGAAGATCGGGCTGTGCGGGAGGATAGCTAATAATTCTTCCTTCGGCAGAAATTAAAGCAAAATATCCAGCGCCTTGATATACTTTTCGATCGAGGTCGATTTCTTTGGCGAGTTGTAATACGTTAACATCAAAATTACCGATTCCAATTAGTTTGCCCTTCGCGTCTAAAAGAGGAGTGGTAAAGCTATTTATCAAAACGCCATAACTACTGTATGGTTCCGTCCATAATGGTTTCTGCGCTTTTACGGGAGTGGTATAGTATTCGCGTTCGTAGTAGCGATCGTCTTGGAAAAGTTCTGAATAAAATGTATCTCGATTGGGATCGGGCAATCTTTTTCCCAGTTGACCAGCTACTTTTTGATCTTGGTAATAATAAGGGAAAAACCACTGGCGATCGGGCAGAAGACCATAAGGAGTTTGTCCAAATCCTCCACCAAAAGAAATGCTCGGTCGTTGTTGATAAAAGCGAAATGCCAGTTGTTTGTAAATTTCTTCAGTTTTAGTTCCTCGAGCGTGTAAAAATTCGACGGCAGCTTTCAAACCCGAAGAATATTCTTGGACTGAGGTTAATTTGCCTTCAATCAGACCTACTTGTCCGTTCAAACTGCTTTGAATTTGAGTTTTTGCTTCATGCAAAATTGTCTGGTAGAAGAAAACAGCCATACCCCCAAGACCTATAAGCGCGCCGCCCATTACGGAAATAAATAGTCTCGTACCAATTGATTGAGGTTTTCGACGATCTATTTTATTTGTTGGTTTTTGTGTCAATACTTCGGAAACTTCAGTATTATCTGTTGGTGGTTTGAGTTGTGGGTTAGTCATAAGCAATCCTAGAGTGGCGCGGGCAATAAGTCAGAGAGCAAGAGTTAGGAGTTACGAGTGAAGTGATTTATGCTTTAGTGCAATCTCTACCCTCATTTGTGGGGAAAGGCGGAGGTTACATCAATTTCATCAACGTCATGTTTATTTTCATGGGCATTAAAATCGAAGTTATCGGGTTGAGCGTCATAGAAAATGGTGCTTTCCATGTCATCTTCATCATCTATTTCTTCGACAAGGCTGTTAGTCACCAATTCTTCAGGTAAACGGAAGAAGTTAAACTTATCTAATAGACGCGTCGAGAGGACTTCCATGCCTTCGGACTTACGTTGCGTCTTTTTGGTCAATTTGGCGGTACGAGCAGCTAAAAGGGTGATGTCGCGCATCACTTTAGCGGTAGATTTGGCGGCATCAACAATCTGTTGACTCGATTGAGCGACGGCTTCACTCGTTTCTACTACCTGTCCTGTAACAGATTGCATATTATCGAAAATATTGTGAGATTGATTGACGTTATCGGTAAAGCCTGTAACTAAGCCCCCCAAACCTTGTACCTCAACGTCAATGGTCGATACTACGCTGTGAATTTGTTCGGTGCGTTGTTGTAGAGTTAATAAGCCGTCGTTGGTCTGTTGGGCGAGGCTACTAACCTGAGCGGCAATTCCTTCAAATTCTCGCGCTACAGTTCCAAAGTAACGAGGGTCTTTTTGTTCGGATGCACGGGCGGCTACCAGAGTAGCGTTAACCGCCAGTACTTGAGTTAGATAAGCAATTTGGCTTTGTTCTTGCACGAATTGATCGGCTAGACCGACAAATTCGCCCAAGGTTTTCATTTGTTGAATGATGCGATCGGTACCTTGTTGCAGGATAGTAATCCCCAAACTCATTTTTGAAACCGCGTCTTGTCCTTGTTCGACGGTAGAACGCACGTTGGTCAAAGACTGGTTGTTGAGGTTGACGACAGTGGTAGAGTTTTGGGCGGAATGTTGTACTTGTTCGGTGAGGTTTAAGACGTGAGAAGCTTCTTTAGCTTGCTTTTCGGCAGTTTCTACCACTTTATTTGACAGTTGTTCTAACTCGACGGCGTTGCTGGAAACTTGGCGCGCGGTTGCTAGAGTTTGTGCTAGTACTTGTCCGAGGTTTTCCAGTAAGCGATTGAAGGTATCGGAAACTAAACCCGTGGCGCGATCGCTGACTTTGGCACGAGTGATAAAGTTACCGTCTTCTACTTCGGAAACTGTATCGAGCAAGTGAATGATTTCTTCTTGAAGTCGATCGTTCTCCAGTGTCAGTGAGAAAAGATTGGCGATCGAACTGACAAAAACTATTTCGTCACCATCCCAATTTCTTTGTTCGCCAATTTGTTCGCAGCAAATTACACCGCCCACCATACCCGCACTACGAACGGGAATATCTAGTTTGGAGGTGATTTCTAGAGGTTTTAAATAATTTTCTGAAAATTCGTGAGTGGCTGGATCGTTATGAGCGTCAACCGCTACAATGGGACGATCTTGTTCGATCGCTTGAAAATAATCGGGATAATCGATCGCTGCAAATTCCAATCCTTCCGAATGTTGTTTGGATTTGTCTTCGTAGGAGTCAAAACAAACAAACCCATTGCGACTGGGGTTGTAAAGCCAAATACTAGTTCTGGCTACTTGTAAGATACGGGCGATCGTCTCGGTAAATTCTTTTGCTGCTAGTTTGGCATTGCCTTGCAATACACCCTCATGACGAGCTAGGTTACTTAAGGTGTCATTTTGCAGCATCAATTTTTCAGTGTAGCGTTGCTGTGCTTCGCTAGAAGTCTCTAATTGTTCTGCCATTACATTAATGTTGACTCCGAGGATAGCTAACTCGTCAGTACCTCGAACTGTAAGGCGAGTTTTCAATTCTCCCTGTCCTAATTTTTGGACGGCTTTGCTCGCTTCAAGAATTGGGTTAATGGCGCGGTTGGCGATAATTGTGGCGATAATACTAATGACTGCCGCAGAAAGTGCCGTACCTATACCAATAATTGTCAAAATACGATTGCTGGCAGCAAAAACGATCGCTTTGTCTTGGTGTACTACCACACTCCAACCCAGATCGGGCAGCGACAAATAAGGTTCGATCGGCGCATAGCTTATAAGTAGAGGATCTGGCGTACTGGTATCAAAACCTTCTATGGAGCCGAGCTTATGCGATGCTTTCAGTGCTGCAAGACCTGGAATGGCTTTTGTTATCTCCTCATTAAGATTTTGCGTTTCTTCACTAGCTACGAAAACCTTATTATTAGCATCGATAAGATGATTTTCTACTTCTTTGCCCTGAAATTCACTTGATTCCTGGGCGCGATCGTACTCGATCCCCATTACCCGAGCGATATATTTAACTGGCATTTTCGATCGAACTACACCAATTATTTTGCCCGTATCTTTGTCTATTATCGGTGCGGCAAAAATAATTGTTATTTTTCCTGTAGCTTTGGACAAACCTGGTTGAAAGATAGTCGGTTTGCCGGTTTTTAAGACTTCTTGAAAAAAGTTAGCTTTTTTGTGATTCTTCTCTTTGACACCACTCGATTGACCTATAACATCGCCATTGAGGTCGAAGGCAGCAATGGCATCGTATACTTCATAAGTTTCTACGAATTTGGTTAAGGTTTTTTCTTTGTCTGCTGGTGAAACTTCTTTACGAAGTTTGCTATTTGTCAGAATTCCCAGGTTGGCTAAAATTTGAATGTCGCCATAACGCTCGAACATGAAAGCACTAACACGCTTACCTTGAGTTTGCGTTAAAGTTTCTTGTTCTTTAATCGCATTATCTCTAATTTGTCGATCGACGACGCTATAAGCAAAGCCACCAATAGCCAAAACGGGTAAAGTACCCAACGCGATCGCCGCTAGCGTTGCTTTTAGGCGCAAACTCAATCTAGGAGAGCTTTTAAAAAATCTAGATTTTGTTGCTTTATTGTTGAATTCTAAGTTTGAATTTACTGAATTATTCGTCATAACCTAAATTAAGTGCTAGGGGCTAGAAAAGTTTTGAACTTATTGCCATCGCTTGGGTTGCCAGAGTCGAGCGCTCAGTAGTTCGGGATGAAATAGTTTGGTGCTAGATTCGGCTCGCTTAGAATCTGAGATATTATCGCTAGTAAATAAATACGGTGGTAAATCGCTTTGCAAACACATGCCCAATGCCAGATCGACAACAATGCCTACGCCTGCTATTTTGTCTGCCGTCGAGCCGAGATGAATAGCTGTAATCGTCTCTAAACTAAGACTGCCTGAAATGCCGATCGAATGACGTAAAGACACTAGCGGTACTATTTTTCCGCTATGATGAACTACTCCGAGAACGGCTGGATCGTATAAAGGTAAAGTCAAAATTTGCGCGCGCTCGATCGATAAAATTCCGGCTACAATCTGAGCGGGAAAGGCATAGGTGAATTTTTCTAGTCGAGCGAGAATAAACCGTGCTTCAGATGTCTCTGACTCAATTGATGAAGAGTGTTCTGGCGGAATTAGAAAAGATTCATTGTATGTCGGTAACTGAGCAGAGTCCATAAAAAACAGTCTTTATATAGAACGATCGCAAACTAATTTAATTTTCAAGGGCGGCAAGTCTCGTGCTGTAATACAAAATTACAGCGTTGAGAGATGTCACACCGAAGCTTGAACTTTACCGATAGCTTGAACGACAGTTTCTTTATTCACTGGTTTGACTATATAGTCGTTAGCACCAGCCCTTTTTAATCCGTAGTCTATTTCTAGTGAGGTTTTTTTACTGGAACAGAAAATGACGTGCTGTTTGGCGGTTTTTTCGTTGGATCGAAGTTCGCGTAAAAATTTGTACCCATCTTGATCGGGCATGACTATATCTAAAAATACGGCTGTATAATTATTGCTAGCAATCTGTTCTAAAGCGCCTTTGGTACTTTGATAAACATCTACTTGGTGACCCAAACCTTCAAGAACAGAAGTCAATAAATGACGGTCTACAGCACTATCGTCTACTATTAAAAATTTCATTGTTAGTTGAATCTCCGAAATTTGTTAGTTACAGCTTAGATAATTTTTAATAAAAGCACTTGATTCCAGTTTCATATTGCCCAAAATCTTGTCAGAATTTACACCGTAGCAGGAGTAACTCCCGAGGCAATTTCTTCAAGAAGTTCGCGCAATTCGCTAGGGAATTTTTGACTTTCTTCTGGAGTGCGAGGTTTGGAAAGAAACTTACAATTTGCCCATTGAGCGCGCCATTGGTTGGCAACGGTTTTTTCTGCTGTGAGCAATACTAGGGGTGTAGTTGCTAATTTTTGTTGGCGACGAATTAGTTTGATCAGATCGAATCCACTTAATCCTGGCATGTTGATGTCGAGAAAAATTACCATCGGATTGCAGGTAAGAATTTTATCGACAGCAGATTCAGCATCGTTGGAGTAATTAACTTGATATCCCCATTTAGTGACTAAATGATGAAATTGCTGAATGACAATAGGCGAATCGTCAACAATAAAAATTTCTTTTTTAACGTTGGTGCTAGTCGCTTGAGTTTGAGGTTTAATTACTACGATCGCGCCTTTTTCAATTAAGGGAAAAAAGATTTTGGCTGCATCTAAATTGTCTTTACCTAATTCGAGCGCTAATTTTTCTAGTGTTTTGCCAGTGCCGAGCATTTTTTGTAGTTGTTGTTGTTTTTCTGGCGGTAATGCTTGAGCGGCATCGGCTTTGTAAGTTAAGGTACAACTTGGGCTTGGTAGATGCTTTTGTATTTGACTCCATAAGGCTTTACGCTTAGCTGCTTCAGAGAGCATGGCGTTGAGGTCAAATCCTTGAATTGGCGCGCTGACGATTAATTCCGCTTCGGATGTAAAAACGGCTTTACCTGAAGAGGCAAATAGATATGTGTCTAAATCCGATAAAAATTTTGTTTTTAAAGCATTACAAACTTCGTCGTGGGTAAGTAATTTGAGCTTTTGCATTTCTAAAACCAATTTACCCAACGAAGGCGCTGAGGGGTTGGTTATTTGTTGTTCGATCGACGAGAGTGCTTGTTTCGATTGAGCGTTACGCAATCTAGCCATGTATCGCTGCAATATTTTGACAAAAGATGCCCAAGATAATTTTTCTGCACCTGAAAAAATTATTCTTCCACGTAAAATAGCTACGTACCAATTCTGAAATTTACTGGCATCTTTGCGATCGGCTATTTGAATTTGCCAATAGCCAGTTTGAGTTTCATCAGATGCATTTTTTAATTTGTCGGCAAGCTCAGAGGCTTGAAAAGAAAAGTTTAAACTTGATTCCATAGCAAATATAGAAATTATTTTGTTTATAGACAAAGACCTAATCTCTTCAATTTATGATTCCCCGATTTGTTCAAATTAAGAACACCATCTCGGAAAATTTTATAATTTCATGCCAAAATATTTCGGTAATTACTTATTAACCTTTCTTCGATAATCGATCGCTAAAATTTGTGAATGACAATTTCTCTGACTTGTTGGCAATAAATTGGGAACAATTGGCTCGCGAATACGAGCGAAAGTTTAGACATCAGAAAGTTGCTGAGTCCAGAGGATTTTATTCATTTCAAACACCAAATACTCCACAAATTCCATCTCATCTTCAGCTTAGAAAATACCAACAACAAGCAATTGTTAGTTGGTTGAAAAATAAAGGAAGAGGTACGCTGAAGATGGCGACAGGAAGCGGAAAAACGATTATTGCTTTAGCGATCGCGACAGAACTCTATCACAAAATTGGTTTGCAAGTTTTGCTGGTAATTTGTCCTTACCAACATTTGGTTACTCAATGGGCAAAGGAATGCGAACAATTTAATTTACAACCAATTCTTGCTTTTGAAAGTGTTCATCACTGGCAAAGTCAATTGTCTGGTCAACTTTATAATCTTACTTCTGGCGATCGCTCTTTTTTGACGATAATTACGACTAATTCGACTTTTATCAAAGAAGGATTTCAATCTCAATTATCATTTTTTCCTGAAAAAACTCTCTTGGTTGGCGATGAAGCACACAATCTCGGTTCGCTTCGTTTGGAAGAGTGTTTACCCCGACAAATTGGTCTGCGTTTGGCTCTTTCTGCAACTCCAGAAAGATATTTTGACGATGATGGTACGGAGGCAATTTTTAATTATTTTGGGGCAATTTTAAAACCAGAATTTACTTTGGCAGATGCGATCGCGCAAAAAGCATTAGTTCCCTATTTTTATTATCCAATTTTAGTTGAGTTAACTGAATCGGAAAGTTTTACTTATGCAAAATTAACTAGAAGAATTGGTTGGGCATTACATAAAAATGCTAATTTGTCAACTAATGAAACTTTGACTTCTTTGTTGGTGCAGCGATCGCGTTTGATTGGTGCTGCTAGTAATAAGTTAATTGCTTTGCGCGAGTTAATGCGCGATCGTTTGCAGACTAGTCATACTCTTTTTTATTGCGGCGATGGTTATGTGGAAAGTCAATCGATTTATCTTCGGCAAATTGAAGCGGTTACACGTATTTTAGGTCAAGAATTGGGTTATCGAGTTAATACTTATACGGCGGATACTTCTTTGATGGAAAGAGAGAAGTTATTGCGTCAATTTGAGACGAAAGAGTTACAAGGTTTGGTAGCAATTCGTTGTTTGGATGAGGGGGTAGATATACCTACCATTCAAACTGCGGTTATTTTGGCGAGTACGACTAATCCGCGTCAATTTATTCAACGTCGCGGTAGAATTTTGCGTCCTCATTTAGGAAAAGAAAGGGCGACTTTATTTGACACGATCGTTATGCCTCCAAATTTGGATCGAGAGACTTGGGAGGTGGAAAGAAATTTGTTGCGGAAGGAGTTGAAAAGGTTTATTGAGTTTGCCGATTTGGCTGATAATGCTGAGGAGGCAAAGGGAAAGTTGTTGGGGTTGCAGGAGAGGTTTGGTTTGTTGGATTAATAATTATTTCGCGCAGAGGAGTGGAGAATCGAGAGAGGTTTGGTTGGTTAGATGTATAGTACTTATTATTTGCCTGTAAAAATGCAAGAAAAAGTTAAACCGATTCAATATAATGCACGTAATTAGTCGTAGAAAACTGCGAGAATTTTGGCAGAAGCATGCTGATTCTTATGCATCCCTTAATAACTGGTACAAACTCGCGAGAAAGGCAACTTGGAATAATCTTGCTGAGGTTCAAGCAATTTATGCAACGGCTGAATCTGTAGGTAATTTTACAGTATTTAATATTAAAGGAAACAAATATCGACTCATTGTAGATCTTGTTTATGGCGAGCAAAAAATTTTCATTAAATATATTTTAACTCACGCTGAATATGATAAGGAACAATGGAAAAATGACCCTTACTTTTGATAATGAAACTTATGCCAATTTATTAGCTAAATATCAACCTAAAATAATTCAAAATGACGAAGAAAATGAAAGAGCTATTGCTATAGCTGAAGAATTAACTCATAAACATAATAAAACCGAAGAAGAATCAGCTCTATTAGATTTATTAATTGCTCTCATCGAAAAATTTGAAGACGAACATTATCCTATGGGAAATACAACACCGCATTCGTTACTTCTTCATCTTATGGAAGCTAGAAATCTTGAGGAAGTAGATTTAGTTGAGGTAATTAATTCGCATGAGCTTACTTCTGAAATTGTTAGTGGAAAAAGAGCGATCGCTCCAGAACAAGCAAAAGTTTTAGGTAAGTTTTTTGATGTCGATCCGAGTCTGTTTGAGTGAGCGATCGCATTGCATGCTGTCGCTTTTTCAATCGAAAAAATGAATACTTAAAATGTTTAGATAGTAATACCAGTTCTTAAAAATATTAAAAGTAACTGGTATTACACCTTATTTTAAAGCACTTGCGCCCTCAACCAAGCGAGCGGTAAAGAAGCAATCTTTTTAGGTTTGCTGACAAAAGCTCGTCGATTGAACACATCGTAATTATTACGTTCGATCGCATCGAGAATACCTTGATAATTAATTAAAGCAGACCAAACAGGCAAACGCGCATCAAGAGACAGATAGCGAACGCCTTTTTCTGCTTCTTGATAATATTTTCTGGCTCTTTGAATTTGAAAGCGCATTAAAGCACACCAGCGATCGTCAACTACGCCATTTAATAAATCTTTTTCTGTATAACCAAATAATTCTAGATCTTGCAGCGGTAGATAAATTCTGCCTCTTTGCGCGTCTTCACCTACATCTCTAAGAATATTACTCAACTGCATGGCAATGCCTAGGGCGATCGCTTTTTCAGTTGGATTATCTTGTCGAGCGCCCTTCCAAGGCACAGAAAGGTTAAAATTGTCAAGTCCTAAGATTGCAGTGGACATTAAGCCTACCGTTCCCGCTACTCGATAGCAATAAAGCTTGAGTTCTTCAAAAGTTTCATAGCGACTGCGATACAGATCCATGTGCTGCCCTGCGATCATATCGCGAAAGGGTTGGATGTCCATGGGATAGCGTTCTAGGGTATCTACTAGCGCTACGTCTGTATCGTCGATCGGGTGTCCGGCAAAAATTGATTCGAGTTGTTGTTCCCAACGCAAGAGAGTTTCTGAAGTCGTCTGTTGAGCTTTAATCCCATCGACCAACTCGTCCGATCGCCGACACCAGGCATAAATAGCCCAAATCGCTTGACGCTTTGGTGGAGTCATTAATAAAGTGCCAAAATAAAAAGTTTTGGCGTAGTCTGCCGTAATTTTACGGCAAGACTCGTATGCCTCTTTGAGATCGGCTAGCGTTCTTGTATTAATAGGTTTAGGCAATTGCAGCATTCATCGCAAGCTGAATAGTTTTTTGGTTTGGGCAAACAAAATCGCCCTAATTGGCTGAAATTAGCCATTTAGAATTGTCTCATTCTATGTAGCCAATCTAAAACTCAACAATTCTAATTCACATCAATCGTAATTTTATGGACTACCAATGAGTGTAGGTCGATCCCTTTCGGTTGTGGTCGATCGAGCGGTAGTTTCTGAAGGATAGTCGCGCGCGATCGCACCAGCGGCTAGCTTTCCAGATAATACTGCTCCCTCCATGCTTCCCATATATTCTTGCTTGGTATAACTACCAGCTAAATAAAAATTGGCGATGGTCGTTTTTTGATTGGGACGAGCGGCTTCTGTGCCTGGGGTGGCTTTGTAAACCGATCGCGGTGTTTTGATAACTTTATATTTAAGCAGCTTGGTGGGATTATCGCCTAAAAAATGTTGTGGAAAAAGTTTTTCTAACTCTTTCATAGTCGCCTCAAGAATCTCTTCTTCCGATTTGCCGATCCAGTCTTTAGCTGGTGCTAAAACTAATTCCAGCATCGAGCGATCGGGATTGGAATATTCTTTACAAGTGTTGCTCATGTCAGCGTAAACGCTCAGTAAAGGCGACAAAGAAAAGAGCAAATGATTAACATCGGTTAATTTGCGATCGAACCACAAATGTATGTTAATTACGGGTACTCCTTCCAAATCATCTAGTTTTTGGAAATAATCTAGATTTCGCCAGGGTTGAGGCAACATTAATTTCAGAATATCTACTGACACGGCGCTGACGTAAGCATCGGCGGTAATTACTTCTTCAGCCGCACCATCTTTACCCCCGATAAGAAAACCCTTTACCTTATCTTCTTCGTCGAGTAAAAATTCTTTGATGGGCGCGTTTAACCTAACTTCACCGCCACCAGCAGTAATGTAATCTACAATGGGCTGACAGAGTCTTTCAGTTGGCGAACCATCTAAAAACGCCATTTTTGAACCGTCTTTTTGTTGCAAGAAACGATTCAGCGCGGTCAATAACATTTTGGCGGCAATCTCATCAGGGTTAATAAAGTTGAGAGATTTCGACATGGCGATGAAGATTTCTTTTTCTATGCGATCGGGGATGTTTTGTTTCCTCATCCATTCCGACCAAGAATATATATCCATCTTCTCAACGTAATCTTGACCCCTGACAATGGCAGGAATTAGACCGATACCAAAGCGAATCTTCTCTTCAAGAGTCAACATATCATTGTTGCGAAGAATCGCCATAATACCATTAAAAGGGGCGGGAATGTTCGGAAAATCAAACCGAGAGTAAGTTCCTGGTTTGTCGGGTTGATTGAAGATCATCGAGTGTTCTTTCCATTGCAGCCGATCTTCAATTCCCAATTCTTTAAAAAGCTGCAACATATTTGGATATGCGCCAAAAAAGATATGGAGTCCAGTTTCGTACCAGTCTCCATCTTCGTCTTTCCAAGCGGCAACTAAACCGCCTAAAACATTTCTACTTTCGAGAACTATGGGGGTATGTCCCGCATCTACTAAGTATTTAGCGCAAGAAAGTCCCGCCAAGCCTGCTCCGGCAATCGCTACTCGCATTTTTTGCTTTTGAAGGTACTATGTTAAGTGAATACTTTTGTTTATTTTCGTAATCATTATACTTTGCATTTCGTTACATTTTGCATAATTCTTTGATTTTCGACGTTCTTGACTATTGAGCTGGGGCGAAACGCTTGCGTAAAGATTGGGCGCGACGTTTGGCAGTCGCATTGTCAGGCTCGAATTCAAGTACTCGTTCGTATACTTCTAAAGCTTGGGCGGTTAGCTGTTTTTTCTCATAAACATTACCCAAATTGTTGAGAGCGATCGCGTAGTCGGGATAGAGTTTAATCGCTTCTTTGTATTCCCTAATCGCGATATCGTACTGTTCTTGACCGAAGTAACCATAACCCAGAGCATTATGAATGAGCGCTTTATTTTCTGGCTCGATGTCGCCTTCTGCTTTCAAAGCTTTCTGAAACAGAGCGATCGACTGTACAAACAATTTTTTATCTAGATAAATACTACCCAGCTCGTAATAATCTTTTGCAGTTCCTTTTTCTTCTTTGAGCTTCTTTTGCAATTTTGAAAAAGCGCTTTCAACTCGACGAGTCTTGATAATTTGGAACAGCAGAAATACCGCACTCAAGCCAAGCAAAATTAATAAAACAGATAAATAGACGACAGGTAAAGATTCAGGCATGATTTGTTATTTATCGATTGTTTGTTATTTGTTTATTATCTCTCGACTTGGGTTCGGAAGTCCCCAGTATTTTATTCTCTCTTGTAACCATCCCGATTGCTGCCAAGTCTCGATCGCGTCGTTAATTTTATTTCGCAACTCGGTATACTGTAAGCCTCTGGGCATGACTACGCATAGCGCCTCACCACCAAGAGTTTCTGGTAGTTGTCGATAGTTTGGATATTCTCGTACCCAACCAGTTAACACGGTGCGATCGGCAGCAAAAGCATCAGCACCATTATTTTCTAATAAATTTAATGCTTCTTGATAAGAATTTACACCGATTAATTGAGCGCTTGGTAACTGATTTTTGATAATAGTAATCGTATTGGAATTGTTGAGAACGGCAATTTTGCGATCGCGTAAATCTAATAAATTTTTAACTGAGGCTTCTTTAGTAACTATTCCCGTACCGTCAATATAATAATAGTCACTAAAATCCACAACTCTCGATCGCGAGGCTGTTATAGCTACTCTGGCGATCGTCAAGTCTACTTTTCCCTCTAAAATTACTCTGAGTCTATCTTGATTGGTTACTGGCTGTAACTCAACAGCATCGGCATTTCCTAACAATTCTTTGGCTAGTTGTTTGGCTAAGTCAATTTCTAAGCCTTGTAAATTGCCTCGATCGTCAGAAAAACCGAGAGGAGGTAAGTTATCTTTCACCGCAACAATTAGCTTTCCTCGCTGAGTAATTTCCTTCAATTCGGCTGCAAATGTGGGTTTTGTAGGAAATAGTAATATTGCTCCCAATCCTATTGTCACAAATAGAGATACTAGTTTTTGTCGAATCATGCGATCGCCTCTATTCGATCGAGAAAATCTGATACTTGTTTTGGGTTTTGCAGAATAAAAACTTCTTTTGCCTTAGATTTTTGATGTGCTTCCAATTTTGACTGGATTTTTGGTCTCGATCGCCCCTGAAAATTCCAAACCCACTGCAAAAAATCTAGAGTTAATCTTTCTGGACAATCCGAAGCCATATCCGATCTCGTGCGACCTCTATATTTTAAGTATCGCTTGGTTACTCGCCACAAACAAAGACTGCGTTTAAAATCTAAAAAAATAATTGTATCTGCGGCTTCTAAGCGTAAATCCATTGTACTAAGATAGTTGCCATCAACGATCCAGCGATCGCCTTGAAGAAGTTTACACTGTAGATCGATCCAGTCGGCTTCTAATCTTGGTATCCATCCTGGTTGCCAGTAAAATCGATCGAGGTGAATTACGGGAATGTCTAATTTTTGCTCTAATTTTTTTGCTAGAGTAGACTTCCCCGATCCACTTGAGCCAATGATAGTAATACGCTGCATCAAACTATAATCTCATCCGAGCAAACATGACAATAACTCGGCTTCAGAAAAGAAACCGAGTTAATTGAAGTCTTGCATTGTACTTCTAGATGCTAATTTACTTTGCTTGACTGGCTGTTTCAACAACTTTGGTGAAAGCTGCGGGATCTAAAATTGCCAAATGCGCTAGCATTTTGCGGTTGATTTGAATGTCAGCTTTCTTCATTTGTCCCGCCAATTGGCTGTAGCTGATGCCGTTTTGTCTGGCAGCAGCATTAATACGGGTAATCCAAAGTCTTCTAAAGTCGCGTTTGCGATTGCGGCGATCGCGATAAGCACTTCGCAATGCTTTCATTACCTGTTGATTAGCCGTGCGGAAAAGTTTTGAGTGACTTCCTCTAAAACCTTTGGCTAGTTTGAGAATTTTTTTACGACGCTTGCGGGCAACATTACCCCTCTTTACTCTGGTCATGGTTACTTAATGATTGGCTTTACTTTTGAAATTATTTTTTGAGTATTCAGCGTTCAGTTATCAGTAATTAATTCTTCCCTGTTTCCCTGTTCCCTGTTCCCTTCAAACTTACATATAAGGCAACATCAAGCGCACGTTCTTTTCGTCAGCTTCGTTGACTAAGCTCAAATGAGAAAGACGACGACGCTTACGCTCGGCGCTTTTGTGTTCTAACATATGATTTTTAAAAGCTTTACGGCGAAAAATTTTACCGCTGCCGGTAGCGCGGAATCTCTTTGCTGCCGCTTTACGAGTTTTTAGTTTAGGCATAAACCGTATTAATTAGACACAATTTATGACTATAGCACTCTACCAAGTCGAATTGCAAGGGTCGTAAACTAAACAAAATTCAGCACTTCTAAACTTAAATCCCTAACCTTTAGAAAAGAATAGGTTTCTTGAGTCACTTTGTTGCCCAGAATGACCAAAGAAAACTATTCTTTTAAGAACTTAACGGATGGTTACTTGTTTTATGCTATGACAGGAAATTGATCGTCGCTGGTAACTGTAGCACCTGATGCGGGAGTGATACCGCTATTAACAATTTCATTACCGTAAATGTCGGTAGCTTCAAGAGTAAGAGGGCCAGAACCCAAGCCTTCGTAAGAGACAAAGTAATTAAAGTCGGTACGTTCTAGCGGCTTAAAAGAGCCATCGCCAGCCTGATATTCGACGCTGGCGATCGGGTTACGACTGTTGCGAATTTGTACTGCCGTGTAGTTAGGATTAGTGCCTTCTTTAAAGAAATATGAAATGGGGTCTCCATTAAAGACACTACCTGCTTCCGAACCAGGACTAGTTACACGCCAGGTAATTGGCACGCGACCAGCAGAAACATCGGCAATTTGCGAAAAGGCTTGCTCGCTCAAATCGACATCACCAGGCTTGCAAGGAGGACAAGAATCAACAACCTGCACGTTGACTTTGCCTTTAGGTCCAGTCACCTCGATAAACGAGCCACAAGCTCCAGCGTTGGCATAATCCGCCGTACTAAGAGCGGCAAACATAGTATTGCTACCAAGATCGAAGCCACAATTACCTAGCCCCGTCGGGGTATAGTATGTGCCTTCTCCAGAACGAATTGTCTTGGTGTCTAACCCAGTACCTGAAGAACCTGTAAGCGAATCTTTTGCCAAAGAAGTTCCTGCAATATCTTGAGTTGCATCCATAAACTTATTTCTCCTGACTAATTGCGTATCGTCGCGTTTGCTTTACAACGCCTTCATGAAGATATGTTGTTTAGGTAAAGAATTCGATTAGGTATAAATATTGACAAAAATTACATAATAAGTATGATACAATTTCTAGGTATTATTTAAAAGCATTTTCGAGCAAGCTCGAGAATGTAAAAATTATGTCTTGGTTAATCGCAATTTTTGAGCGAATAAAGTTAATAATCACCTGCGAATTATTAACGTAATATTGGGTACTGTATTTCCATCTTGCTTTTGGGGTGGCAAAAGTTTCTTGTCCAGAGGCAATCGCCTGTCAAAATTTTATGAACGAACCGTTGAAAGAAGTAACTATCTACACAGATGGCGCTTGTACTGGTAATCCTGGCCCCGGTGGTTATGGCGTGGTATTGTTATATAACCAGCATCGCAAAGAAATATCTGGTGGCTATCGTCTGACGACTAACAATCGCATGGAGATGATGGCGGCGATCGCAGCATTACAAGCACTCAAAAGCAAATGTTTGGTCACTTTGCATACCGACTCAAAATATTTAGTCGATGCCGTTATGCAAGGATGGGCGAAAAAATGGAAAGCTAACGGCTGGATGAGGAATAAGAAAGAAGCGGCGAAAAATCCCGATCTTTGGACGCAGTTGTTAGATTTGTGCAACCAGCATCAAGTCAAATTTATTTGGGTTAAAGGACATTCTGGCGTTGAAGAGAATGAATGTTGCGACGTTCTTGCTGTTAGCGCCGCACGACAAAAAAACTTACCTCCCGATCTCGGTTATGAAAAATTAGGGTGTAGTGAATAGCGGGTGACAATTCAGCAAACTGAGTTAACATCTTTCACAAATAAATAATCGAGGCTAAGATTGTGCGTGTAAATTAATTACCTAAGTTCCTTGTTTATAGGTTTAGGCTAATTGAATAAAAAGGAGTAAAATTTACACTCATTTTTTGGCTATCTTTGTTCGCTCGAATCTTTACTTGGTTAATAAAAAATAAATTTACTTGATTGTTAAAGTTGTCATCGATTTGATTGCGTCCGATCGAATAGTTTTGAAGTAATAGGTAAGGATTGAGCAGGCTCAAAGTTTTACTCTTAACTCCTCATTAAGTTAACCGTTGAGTTCATAAAAAGCTTTAATTACTCGAACCGCAATACATGAATGAAGCTCAAGTTGAAATACCAAAAGCTCGAATTTTAATGATTGATGATTTTCCAGAAAATCTCAAAATTTTGGCTGGGTTATTAGACAAACGCGGTTATGAAGTTCAAAATGCGATCGAAGGCAAAAGTGCTTTAAAGGCGATACAAACTGCGTTGCCAGACTTAATTTTATTAGACATAATTATGCCTGGTATAGATGGCTATCAAGTTTGTCAAATTTTAAAAGCAAACGATCGAACTCGCGACATTCCAGTTATATTTTTAAGTGGTTTAGATACCGAATCCGACAAAGTTAAAGCGTTTAAATTAGGTGCGGTAGATTATTTAACCAAACCTTTTTATCTTGAAGAGGCGATCGTTCGCATCGAAACTCAACTTGCCGCTAGAAGAAAAAATCAACTACTAAAACAAACAATTCAACAGCAACAAAAACAATTCAAACAAACCGAAATGATGCGCGATCGCTCTGGTACTTTGTTAAAAGGTTTGTTGAATACTTCGCAAGAAGGAGTTGCCGTTTTTGAAGCTATTCGCGATCGTCACCGCAAGATTGTGGATTTTGTTTATATACTTGCTAGCCCTTTAGCTGTGATGATAGTACGAGAAGATACTAACAAGTTAATCGGCAAACATTTGCTAAAAAATTCGACAGATAATCTGTTAAAAAGATTATTTGCGCTGTTTATTGATGTAGTCGAAAACTGCACAGTTCTCTACAAAGAATATTTTTATCAACAAGACACTTTTCAAGCCTGGTTTCATATAGTTGCCGTCAAACTTAACGATGGCTTTATTGTTAATTTTCGCGATATTACTGAAACCAAACAAATGGAATTAGAATTGCAACAAGTTAATCTTGAATTGCAAAAACAAGCCAATATAGATAGCTTAACTAAAATTGCCAATCGTCGCCGTTTTGACGAATATTTAAGCCAAGAATGGTCTAGATGCGCTGGCGAACAAAAACCTCTATCTCTAATCTTATGCGATGTCGATTTTTTCAAACTCTACAATGATAATTACGGACATCAAGCTGGAGATCTTTGCTTGACGCAGGTAGCTGGTGCAATGAATTTGGTAGTCAAACGTCCAACAGATTTATTGACGCGCTATGGCGGTGAAGAATTTGCCATAATTCTACCTTTTACCAACAGTGAAGGTGGGGTGAAAGTCGCAGAAACAATTAGAACTAGTATCAAACAGCTAAAAATTCCTCATGCTTTTTCTCAGGTTAGCGACTACGTCACGATTAGCTTGGGGATTGCCACTATCATCCCCCAGGTAAATCTTGCAACTGAATCTTTAATTGTTACCGCAGATCGTGCTTTGTATGAAGCGAAAAGACTGGGGCGCGATCGCGCTATCTATAAAATTATTGAATATCCTTTACCGATCGGGGATAGGGAATAGGGAATAGGGAATAGGGAATAGGGAACAGGGAATAGGGAATAGCTAGTTACTTTTGAATGCGTGACTTTTCTAGCCCCTAGCCCCTAGCCCCTAGCCCCTAGCCCCCTAGCCCCTATACTAATTTGACGTTTGGATACTGTGCCAAAATATCATCTTTGGTGAGAGTATCGCCTTGTGCTTGGGGAGTCCAAAGAATTTCAACGGCTAAGAGGCGATCGCTGCCAATGCTGCCAATTTGTTGCAAGGCTTTGTGCAAATCTTCGGTATTGTTTATTGTTGGTAGTTCTAGCTTGCCATCAATGCCAACAATTACTGTTACCATTATATATTCGCCAGATTCTCGCTCGGTTTGGGCAACTAGTTCGCCACCTTTTTCTAATTCAGAACCTTGAAGCAGGTTTTTTAATTGACTGTTGACATTAGTCAGAGTTTCTTCGGTAAATTTACTGCGTTCGGCTAAAGCTAATTGATTGAACTTAGCTTCTGCGGAGTTTAAAGCAGTTTGCTGCGATTGTGTCGCGCCGTAAACCCAATACTCGGGATGGCGTAACAAAGCTAAAGTTGTTTCTTGAAGTACTGTAGCACGTCCTGAAGGAGTAGCAGTATCGGCTCTCATTGCCAACTCGTCTAATTCGGATTGTAAATCTCGCGCGCTAGACAATAAACCTACTTGTACTTGTCCGACTGAAACTTTAGGGTTATCGTAACTGACAATTTCTCCTTCATCACCACCTGCAATATTACGGACGGATTTGACTAGAAAATTGGCGATCGCGATAAAAATTAGAATGGTAAACAATCCACCAAAACCACCGCCAAAGCCAAAAAAGGGCAACAGAAAAGGAAAACCAATTCCGCCGCCACCACCATAACCATAACCATAACCGTAGCCTCCTGGCGAACTGTAACCGCCTCTAGGCGAACTATAATTACGACTCGGCGCGCCAAAAGAACCTCCGCCAATTCTGCCGCCAGTCCGCGCAGCCATAGCATCGCTAGCATTACTCAGGCATATAGTAGCAACTAGCGCGATCGCAAAAATTGATTTCCAAAAATTTTTCATGATTATTTATTAATTATCGATCGTTAATTGGATAGCAATTGGTATTGCCTAATCCCTAACCCCTATTCCCTATTCCCTATTCCCTATTCCCCTATCCTCCCCCAACGATTGTAACGATCTCTAAGCGATCGCCTTGTTGTACTTGTTTGTCTTGCCAATACTGGCGGTGTAAAATTTCACCATTGTATTCAACGGCAATCAAACGAGGATTTAAGTTGAGTTGGGTTAGCAGATCGGGTAAGGTAATTTGAGCATTGCAGCTAACGGGATCGCCGTTAACTATTAGATTAATTTGAGCAGTAGTATTAGTCATGGTATCGATACTATTTATCAAGATTTAACTGTCGATCGACACAAATTTTTCGATCGTTTAGTTGTAAAAGAAGTTTTTGAGTTATTAAATCTGGACATTCTGATTCAACGATCGCCCGAACTACTGATACTCTTTCTGCACCTGCATCGACAACTTCAGCAAGATTATTTTCATTGATGCCGCCGATCGCGTACCAAGGAATCGGACAATTAGCAGACGCATAACGAACGTATTCTAATCCAGCAGGGGCTTTTCCCGCTTTCGTTGGGGTGGCATAAACTGGCCCAACGCCTATGTAATCTGCACCTTCGGCGATCGCTCCTGCCATTTCTTCGGGGTTGGTAGTCGAACGACCTACTATTCTATTTTTACCTAATATTTGTCTGGCTAGGGCGATAGAAATATCTTGTTGTCCTAAATGTACCCCGTCAGCATTTACTGCTAGAGCAATGTCGGCGCGATCGTTAACAATAAATAATGCGTCGTATTGATGGCAAAGTTGACAAAGTTTGCTAGCTAGTTCTAGACGAATTGTATCGTCGGCATTTTTCTCTCGATACTGTACCAGAGTCAAGCCAGCTTTGAGAGATGCTTCTACTGTTTCTAACAGACGATCTGAAGGAGATGTAACTAAATATAGTAAGGAATTTTTTAGTTTTTGAATTGGGCAATTACGCTCCGCGTAGCGCCCTGCTACGGTGCGATCGCTTAACAAATTACTCTCTAACGCGTAAACACGATAGCGCATTTGTTTGCAAGCTAAACCCATTTCAATTTTATAAAGTTTGCCGTATTCTTCTAATACTCTAAGAGCCTCTTGTATTCTACAAAAATTAGCTTGTAATAAATGTTTGATATCGCTACGCTCTTGTTCTTGAGGATGAGATAATGTCGTACCAACATCACCTGGCGTATCTCTAGCTTGACGCAATTGGGAATCGTGCCAAGAAGCTAATTCCTGTCTTAGATGTTTGCATTCTTCGGTTAAGGAGCGATCGTCAAGACCAAAACGACACCATTCTTCGACAATTCGTAATCCTTCTCTAGCTCGATCTAAATTGGCATCTAGAATTCGATAGATAGCCTGTTGGTTTTCTTTAATTTGGATAGATTGCGCGGTCATTACCAATAATAAATAATTCTATTTTAACTAATGCGCGGAAGTCCCTCTCTTCAAGAGAGTGAGCCGCAAATCGCGAACGAATCTAAGGGAGGGATGGACAGCGTGGCAATGCAGCGAAGCGGAGTTGCCAAATAGATCTTGTGTTAGATCGTCAAATTCTGTATACTGCATCACATGGAAAATCGTCGTATCAGCTTCAGATTGTACCCAAAGAAGCAAGCGTTGGCAAAGCTGCACTACGCTAGAAAACTGCAACGCAAGGCTTCAAAGCGCTGGAAGAAAGCCAGCCGCCGAGTAGCTAGACTCCAAACCAAGATTTCCAACCAAAGAAAAGATTGGGTTCACAAAGTAGCAGCAGAGATTGTACGCGGTAATAGCCTCGTTGCTACAGA
>JBOFLQ010000034.1:0-29716 GCA_051657945.1 Xenococcaceae cyanobacterium
AATTACCAACAGGAATTAAGTTAACAGCACAAGCTTTTAGTTCTGGTTCGAGAGAAATCGGACAAGCTTCGGGATGTGTTAGAACGTTTGCTTCGGCGTTTTCTGCCCAGAGTGCGCCCCAGTGCATGGGAACAAAAACTGTTCCAGGACTAATTGCTTTAGTAACTATGGCAGGAAAACGAGCCATACCACGACGCGATCGCACTTCCACCCACATTTTATCTTCAATACCCAATTTTTCAGCATCACGAGGATGTATTTCAAGAAAGGGAGATGGATGCAATTTTTTAATTTTCTCAATTCTGCCCGTGCGCGTCAGCGTGTGCCAATGACCGTAAAGTCTGCCCACAGTTAATACTAAAGGATATTCTTCATCGGTAGGTTCAGCCAGTCCTTTAGAATGATAGGCAGCAAAGATCGCACGCCCGTCGGGGGTATTAAAACGTCCATTCGTATATAAACGTTTGCCCTTCAATTTTTCATGTTTACTCTTAAAGATAGAGTCTAAAAACCCTTCTTGCTGTGACGATTTATCTGATTTAATTTCTTTTATTTCGCGATCGCTACAGGGCCATTGAACCGGACCTTCCCATTTTAAGCGATCGTAACTTAGTCCAGTCATATCGCAAGGGCGATTGCGAGTAAATTGCAAAAATTCAGCGTAAACAGCCGCAGAATCTGTAAAATTAAATTCTTCAACAAAACCCAAACGGCGACCGACTTCGGCAAAGATTTCCCAATCTGCTTTAGCTTCTCCAGGACGCAAGCGAAATTGCGGACAAAGAGTAACGACACGTTCGGAATTAGTCATCGTTCCCGTTTTCTCACTCCATTGTGCTGCTGGAAGCAACACATGGGCATAGGCTGCTGTTTCTGTGGGATAGTAGGCATCCTGATAGACAGTAAAGGGCGATTTTAGTAAAGCTGCCTTAGTGCGTTCTAAATCGGGCATACTCACCGCTGGATTGGTAGCCGCAATCCAGACAAAACCTACCTCGTTATCTTCTAAGCCCCTAATCATACTCCAAACATCCCGACCGGGATTTGGAGAAATCCGTCCTTCTGGCAAACCCCACAATTGTTCGACTTCGGCACGATGTTGGGGATTTTTGACGAGGCGATAACCAGGAAGAATATGGGATAAACCGCCAGTTTCTCTACCTCCCATCGCATTGGGCTGTCCAGTCAGCGAAAATGGCCCTGCCCCTGGCTTACCAATGTTACCAGTCATCAAGTGTAAATTTATAATCGTGCGAACCTTAGCAGTGCCTTCAGAAGACTGATTTACTCCCATCGACCACAAAGATAAAACGCGCTTAGACTCGCCCCAGTAACGGGCTGCCCGTTCTAATTCGTCAATTTTGATCCCGCATTTACGAGCGACAATTTCGGGTGGGTAATGGCTAATAATCTCGGCATAGAGAGGAAAATCTTTAGTACACTCGTCGATGAAGAACGAATCAAAATGACCCCAACGCATTAGCAAATGGGCAATGCCATTGAGCAAATCGATATCTGTACCAGGTTTGATAGCTAAATGAAGGTCGGCTGCTTCGGCGGTTTTAGTGCGGCGCGGATCGACTACTATTAATTTGACGTGACGATTTTTTTTGTGATATTTTTCAAAGCGATTGAAGACGATCGGGTGACAATCGGCAGTGTTAGAACCAATGATAAAGGCACAATCTGTCAATTCTAAGTCTTCGTAGCAACAAGGAGGGCCATCAGCACCAAAACTTTGGATGTATCCCGCCACTGCTGAAGACATGCAAAGACGCGAATTAGCATCGAAGTTGTTCGTACCGAGGCATCCTTTGATCAGTTTTTGGGCAATATAATAATCTTCGGTTTGAAATTGCCCCGAACCATACATGCAGATTGCATCTGCACCTTGGCTAGATCTTACTTCTTGAAGGCGATCGACGATTTTACTATAAGCTTCATCCCAACTAACGCGACGAAAAGGTTCGGACAGAGAATCGCGCATCATTGGATGAAGTAAGCGATCTTTGTATAACGATTCGGCTATAGTTGCACCTTTGACACAAACCATCCCTTGACTGGAAGGATGGGCGCGATCGCCAACTACTTTCCAAAGCGGGTTGCCTTGGCTATCTTTAGCGGCTGCTTTACCGGATTGTTCGGCAGGCATTACTTCTAGCCCACAGCCAACGCCACAGTAAGGACAAAGAGTTTTAGTTGAATCAGTCATCTAATATATTTTTCTAAAAATTAAATACTTATTTTTTAGATCCGTTTTACGATACTCGTTCTATTTTGGCGAGCGGACTGTATATATTACTACAAATAATTGCTATTGCTCCCACTAGAGAATGATTGCAATGCATTATGTGCATAAAATTACTAATTTCATAGCATTCAGCTTTTAAGGCTTGGCTTTGAAATTAGTAAAATCTTTACTTAATTATTGTCGATCGAGAAAAGATGTCAAGATTCGCTATTTTCTATTGATGCGATCGGAACTTTTTTAGCGGTAGACTGTACCGCATCTCTCAATTCTTGACGATGTTTGGAATCGCTCAAATCTTTTTGCAATTCTTCCCATTCATGCCATTTTTGAAAACGAGTTTTTTGAAACATTTCAGCAAGAGTTGGCATTTTGCGATCGATTTCTTCGTCTAAAGCAAGCTTTAAAAATTCTGCCAAAACGTGACAATCTTGTATTTGTCCTAAAACTTCTTGAATAGTTTTTATTTTTTCTAGAGAATTGGCGTAATCATCTTCATAAAAATCTTCAAACAAAGACATGTTGTAGCGAACTCGCTTTGCTTCTTTACGTAATTCGTGTAATTTTTCCCCTTGTTGTTCTAAAAGTTTTTCTACTTTTTTTGGGGAATTAAAATCAATAAATTTGCTTTCTCCTGCTTCTATTTTCATGCCAACTAACCAAGCAGGATGAAGAAACAAATAACTAATTTGTGGAAGTAATAAATCTGGCAAAACGGTTTCGATCGCCACTTGGGAAATATCTCGAAACTTGGGATTTTTTAACCAAACCTCTAATTGCTCTTTGAGTTGTTGATATTCATTACCTTTTAAAATATCTCGAACTCTTTTTAAATTTTTTTTTCGTTGTTTCTGCAATTGCTTGAGGGCGCGATCGAATATTTTTACCTCTGCTTTTGGTAAATTCACTCGATATTGATTTTCTAACGTCTCGCCAAGAACATCTAAATCTCTCAATTCGCCTAAAACTTTGGCAATTTTCCCGACTTTTTTTTCTCCTGCTGCTTCGGGTAACTCGATCGCCACAGAAAAGGCAGTCATAGCACTACGCAAACGACGCATTCCCACCCGCATTTGATGTAATTCTTCGGCATCTTTATCTCGAATTACTTCGGTTTCGTGTTTGAGAATTTTGTGGTAGTGTTTGGCGATCGCAATAACTGCCCAATCTCCAAAAGTTTTTGCTTGTTCTTGCTGTGTCATTGATGAGTTAAATTACTCGTTCGGTAATAAAAAAATCGCAGTTTCTGGATAAGACTGCTTTAGTTGCAGCCACATATATTTAATTTGTGCGTACGCATCCTTAGCAGAAATACAACATTCCGATTCGCGATCGCACAACTCTTCAACCTTTTGACCGAAACAATCGAGTTCGGCTTGTATAGTTGAGTAGTTAGATATAGAATCTTGACGTTCCTTTTCCATAATAAATAATTTTTAATGATTGTGTTCTGAAATACTAGTAATCTTACTTCTTGCTGTGTTTAATGATACGTAATTGCCCTAAATACGTATGTACGATGGCGGACATAGACACAATATTTGCCTAATTTTTGGAGATTTTTGTTTTAAGTCCCAAACAATCGGGAGGATTCACTTTCTATTAGTCGATAGCATTCGCAAGCAGTCTCTTCCAAGGCTTCTCGATCGACGATCGTCATTTGTCCCCGACTGTAGCGAACAATACCCGCTCTTTGAAACATGCTGGCTGCTACCGCTATTCCCGATCGCCTAACTCCAAGCAGATTAGCGATCGCTTCTTGCGTAATCATAAATTCCTGGCGATCGAGACAGTCACTTACAGACAACAACCAACGAGCCAATCTTTCTTCAATAACATGTTGTCCGTTGCAAGCAACTAATTGACCTATTTTTGTCAATCTTGCTTTAGTGTATAGCAGCAAAAATCTTTGTAATGCTTCTCCCCTGGCAAATTCTGGCGCGATCGCTTGGGCGCTAATTTTAATCGCCGTACCGCCCATAGAGACAAGTACTAAATGGGGACTAACACTATCTCCCAAAATAACGGGAAGCCCCACCATACCTTCTTTTCCTACCAGACAAATTTCCGTACTCGAACCATCCTCCATAATCGAAACTATTGATATAGCTGCCCCTGTGGGAAAATAAACATGTTCGATCGCCTCGTTAGCTGGATAGATTATTTCTCCTTGCAATAGCGCAACTTCTTGAATATGAGGAACTAGACGTTGATATTCTTGCTCTGGTAAAGCTGCCAAAATACGGTTTGTCACAAATGCTACATTCTTCCATACGATCGACGATCGTATGGGAGCAAGATTAAATTTTGGCAACTGTTGCGTTAAGAAAAAGGGGATAGGGGATAGGGGATAGGGAACAGTAATGAGTAATGAGTAATGAGTAATGAGTAATGAGTTAACAGCCAATATTTACTTACTACTTGCTACTTTTGCCCATTGCCCATTGCCCATTGCCCTTTGCCCATTGCCCATTGCCCATTGCCCTCTGCCCATTGCCCATTGCCCAGTGCAGCGATGAACAATGATTATTCGATCGCAATAGTTTCTAACTGATGAGTAATGCGATCGCGAACGATTTGACGGTATTCGAGAAAATGTTCTAATTGAGCGCAAGCCGTTAGATAATTGTCGATCAGGCTAACATGTCGTCGAACTAATGTTAATAGGTTGCGCCAAAACTGAATGCGAGTTTTGCGAACGATACCTTGTTGCCAAAGTAACAGCACTAGCGCGCGAATATTGCGCCAACCAGGCTGTTTTAGTTGAGTATGTCTAGAAATACCGATTCTCATGAAATAGCGAAAAGCGCGATCGAGATAGACTTCGGGATCGTAGAGATGCCAAAAACTATCGACATATTCGCGGGCAATTTCTTCAATCGGGCGCGTCGGCACGAAATTAAGTATAGTAGTTTGATTGATATTTCCCCCGCTATCGCGCAATCTACCTTCTTTTTGCAAGCGATGCCAAAGCGCAGTATCGGGAAGGGCTTGTAACATGCTAAACATGGCGAGGGGAATGGATATCTGTTCGACAAACTCGACAATGCGATCGCCCGCACCTGCTTTTTCGTTATCGAAACCGATAATAAACCCTGCCATTACTTGTAAACCTTTTTCGGTCATGATTTCGATCGATTCACTCAAAGGTTCGCGAGTATTTTGAAACTTTTTAGTGAGAGTTAAGCTATCTGCATCTGGAGTTTCTAGCCCTACAAAGACTTTGCGGAAATTACAATCAAGCATTAATTCCATCAATTCGGGATCTTTTGCTAAATCCACCGAAGCTTCAGTAGAAAAACCAAAAGGATAGCTTTTCTCTTGCATCCACACTTTTAACTCAGCAAGTAGCAATTTGACATTGCGTTTGTTACCGATAAAATTGTCATCCACCATAAACACGTTACCCCGCCAACCCAACTCGTAAATATAATCGAGTTCGCGCAGCAGTTGCGCTGGGTTTTTAGTCCGAGGTTTTCTACCGTAGAGAACAATTATGTCGCAGAATTCGCACTGAAAAGGACAGCCGCGCGAAAATTGAACGGACATATTATCGTAGACATTAAGATTCAGCAAATCGTAGCGTGGAATTGGTGTTGTACTGACATCAGCAAATTCAGTAGTTGTAAATTTGCCTTGTAATTCCCCACGTTCGATCGCCTCGACAAACATCGGTAAAGTAATTTCTCCTTCGTTGAGAATTAAATAATCTGCGCCAACGATTTCATGGGGAAGGGCAGTTGGATAGGGACCGCCTACAGCAACTCGTTTATCTCGTTTTTTGGCTTCTTGAATTTGTACCAGTAAATCTTCTTTCTGAACGATCATCCCCGAAATAATTACCAATTCAGCCCAATCCCACTCAGATTCGGTAATTTCTCGAATGTTGCGATCGACTAATTTAAATTCCCACTCTTGAGGCAAAATCGCAGCTACAGTAATTAAACCAAGTGGTGGTATGAGTGATTTTTTTCCCGCCAATGCTAAAGCTTTTTCAAATGACCAAAAACTTTGAGGAAACAAAGGATAGATTAGTAAAATTCGCATATTTATGTTGCGCTTACCTGGAATTAGTCAAGCTTATACCAATTTTTAGCAGGTAATGATAAATTCTCAATATGTTTCGTTTCAATCCCTTTAAGGGATTTTAGCTTTTGGCGATTGGGCTTTGCCCAGGCTATGCGATTGCGTAGCACGAACGTGCGGCAGATCGCGCTTGTATTTCTTTAAGTAAAAAAAACCAAGCTATAAAGAAAATAATTAGCAGTGCGATCGACTGTGCCAGTCCAACCCAAATTATGTAAATATGCTCTTAAGCGATCGCAGGAGTAGAAAATTTTGACTGCGATCGCTCATAAAATTTAGGGCATTAAATGCTAAGCCGTCTTTTTTGCGATCGATGTATCGTCGTCACGTTTACCTTGAAAATACTTTGTTAACCAACGAATCGATCGGCAAACTTTCCTGGTTTAAGCACTTCTTAAAGCAACGATCGGATCGAGTTTTGCCGCTCTTCTAGCAGGAACGATACCGAAAAACAAACCAATGCTACCAGAAACGCCAACTGCAAGTAAAATAACTACTGGCGAAATAACAGGAGCTAAAGGAGAAACAACATCGATTAAAAGTAATCCACCTACACCGATGAAAGTACCCACAGCACCGCCGAGTGCCGAGAGAATCACAGCTTCGATCGTAAATTGAAACAAAATATCGCCTTCTTGCGCGCCGATCGCCTTACGAAGTCCTATTTCTTGAGTTCTTTCGGTGACAGAAACCAGCATAATATTCATTACGCCAATACCACCGACTAGAAGAGAAATCGCCGCGATCGCAGCAAGTAAAACAGTTAAAGCGTTAGTAATGTTGCCGACAATATCGAGAATATCTTTTTGAGTTTGTACGCCAAAATCGTTTTCATTGACAATTTTATGGCGCAAGCGCAGCAAATTTTCAATTTGAAATTGAGCCGCACCGATACTATTTCGATCTTTGGCAGAAACAGAAATAAAATCTACCTGAGTACCATAAGGAGAAACATTACCCACAATTTGACTCGACATAGTCGTTAAAGGAATGTAAACGCGATCGTCTTGGTTTTCTCCCAGAAAAGAACCTTTAGCCTCCATCACGCCGACAATTTGAAAACTAATATCTTTAATGCGTAGAGATTGTCCGATCGCACTTTTACCACCAAAAAATTTTTCAGCTATTTCAGCACCGAGAACGACGACACGATTATTACGTTTGAGATCGATGTCAGTAATAAATCTACCGCGATCGACATCAGAACTTCTCACCACCAAAAATGATGGTGTCGTACCGATAACCGACTTTTTCGTGTTGAGGTTGCGATAGGTCATCAAATGAGTGCCGTTAATTTGTGGCGCTACCGCTTTTACTGTCGGTACTTGCTCGGCGATCGCTTCGGCATCATCTAAAACTAGTGTTCTTGGTAAATCAAAATCCGTACGGCGTTCTTCATCCGACCCTGGTACAACAAATAACACATTTGGGCCGAGGGATTCAAATTGTTCGGAAGCTAATTTTTGCGTACCCTGCCCCACGCCCACCATACCTATAACAGAAGCATTACCAATAATAATTCCCAGCATTGTCAAACTGCTTCTCAGTTTGTGAGCGACGAGGGTGCTAGTTGCCATTTTTAGGCTTTCTAAAATGTTCATTGAAAATTGGTAAGAAGGCTATCTCTAAGGTAACTTTTCAAAATGGAATTTTCCAAACTAAGACAGCTATTGCCAAAAAAAATAACTACCTCTATTTTTCCAAAAGTACATCAAATCTTAATCGTTTCTATTAAAAAACTTTAATTATTCCTCACAAATTCCTCAGATTTATAGCTTAACCTCGAATAAAGATTTCAAGAGGGACAATTAAGATGGAATCCAGAACTCTTGCCCGTTTAATTGGTTTTTTGAAAAAAGAACTCGCAATTCCCGATGCTGAAATTCAATTTGCACTCAAGCAATCTGGAAACACATCTAATCTGTTACCTATGATTCTTTGGCAATACGGTTTAGTTACCATTGCTCAGTTAAATCAGATTTTTGACTGGTTAGAAAAAAATTTTTTCATGGAAATTAATTAAACTTGACTGTTTCAAGGCGCTAAATCCCTTCAAGCATTTAGCTATATTTTAGAAATTCGCCAACTTTTGCCATGATGTAGATTGTCAAGCTCGATCGTACCTTTGAAACTGGAAATCTTTTCAATGATTTGAAAAGGATTGTCACGTTTATCGTTACAATAATCTACTGCGTGCAGTCAGCCAATTTAAAAGTCTGAAATTGCTCCCAGGTTAATTCTGAAGCGAACTGAATAACTAACACAGTAAGCACCACTAAAAACAGCTAATCACCATGGCAAAAGTTCTAGTATCTGACACAATCGACAAAGTAGGGATCGATATCCTTTCACAAGTTGCTCAAGTAGATGTAAAAACTGGTCTTCCCAATGAAGAATTAGTAAAAATCATTCCAGAGTACGATGCTTTGATGATTCGTTCTGGAACTAAAGTTACTAAAGAAATTATTGAAGCAGGAGAAAATCTCAAGATTATCGGACGTGCTGGAGTAGGCGTAGATAACGTTGACGTACCTTCAGCAACTCGTAAAGGCATTGTCGTAGTTAATTCTCCCGAAGGTAATACCATCGCCGCCGCCGAACATGCTTTAGCAATGATGTTATCTCTTTCGCGTCACATTCCCGATGCTAACGTTTCGGTCAAAAAAAACGAATGGAAACGCAATCAGTTTGTCGGTAGCGAAGTTTATAAAAAAACTTTAGGTGTAGTTGGTTTGGGAAAAATCGGTTCTCACGTCGCCACAGTAGCGCGATCGATGGGAATGAAATTGTTGGCATACGATCCTTTTATTTCCGCAGAAAGAGCAGAACAAATCGGCTGTCGTTTGGTTGACTTAGATTTATTGTTTAGAGAAGCGGATTACATTACTCTCCATCTGCCCAAAACTCCCGAAACCGCTAACTTAATTAACGCTGAAGCCCTCGCCAAAATGAAGCCTACCGTTCGCATAGTTAACTGCGCTCGTGGTGGCATTGTTGACGAAAATGCGATAGCAGAGGCGCTCAAAGCAGGTCAAATTGCAGGGGCAGCTTTAGATGTATTCGACTCCGAACCATTAGGCGAATCTCCCCTCAGAGATGCTCCCAATATTATTTTAACTCCTCACTTGGGTGCTTCTACCGAAGAAGCACAAGTTAATGTTGCGATCGACGTAGCCGAACAAATTCGCGATGTTTTATTAGGATTACCAGCGCGAACGGCAGTTAATATTCCAGGGCTAAATCCCGATGTCATGGAAAAACTCAAACCATACATGCAGTTAGCGGAAACATTGGGAAATGTCATCGGTCAATTAGCAGGAGGTTGGATTGAAGTACTCAACATTCGACTTCAAGGAGAATTGGCAAATAATAGCAGCCAACCTTTAATTATTGGAGTGCTTAAAGGTTTGCTTTCTCCAGCTTTAAGAGAACGAGTCAATTACGTCAACGCAGCGATCGAAGCTAAAGAACGCGGCATTCGCGTAATTGAAACCAGAGACGCTTCTATGAGAGATTATACTGGGTCGATTTATTTAGAAGCTAAAGGTTCGAAAGGAACTCATTCTGTTACGGGTGCATTGTTAAGTAATGGTGAAATTCGCGTCACCGAACTAGATGAATTTCCTATCAACGTTCCTCCCAGCGGTTACATGCTATTCACCTTGCACCGCGATATGCCTGGTATTATTGGCAAACTTGGCTCTCTGCTCGGCAGTTATAACGTCAATATTGCCAGCATGCAAGTTGGACGTAAAATCGTGCGCGGTGATGCAGTGATGGTTTTGAGTCTTGACGATCCACTACCAGAAGGAATTGTCGAAGAAATTACGAAAATCTCTGGAATCAGAGATGCTTATACAGTCAAGCTAGCTACTTCGTAATTTTAAGTCTGAAGTGGCTATTTTATTTCTGTAGGGACGTTCGCTACCAAGGAGTCCACCGCCGAGAGTTTGGCGAACGTCCCTACAGAAGTATTATGGCTTTTGCCCGTTGCCCTTTCCCCTTTGCCCTGGGTCTTTTTTATGGACGAAACCTCTATTGAGAGAATAAGATAGGAAGCCTCAGAGATAGCGATCGCCTTTGTCGATTTCGCCCCATCTCTGTTACGGTCAATTATTGTCACCTAAATTTGAAAACGTTACGCTCTTATGATACCTGAAGTAGTAACGTTAGAGAAAGCAATGGCAAAGTGAGCGATCGTATTTTCCCAAAAGGAAAACTAACGTCTGAAATAATCCTTCTTATAATATGCAGTGCCTTGCTACTAGCCCAATCAAATCAGATGATGGTATGTCAAACAACTGGTGGGAAATTATTATTCTGTGCGATCCAGTTTTAGAAGAATCGATTTATTGGCGATTAGAAAATTTTGGCTGTTCGGGAACGGCAACCGAAATCAAAGAAAATAGTTGCCTCATTCGTGCCTACATTTCAGAAATTAAAGTACAGGCGATCGATCTTTCCGCTTTGGCTTTATGGTTGCAACAAGATGCCATTATTCAAGAAGCAGTAGTACCAAAAATACAGTGGAAATTAATCGACGAAGAAGATTGGGCTAGTAGCTGGAAACAACACTGGCATCCGATGGAAATTGGCGATCGCTTTTTGATTTGCCCCGCTTGGCTCGAACCTCCCGAAAATTCCGAAAGAACGTTGTTGCGGCTCGATCCTGGTACTGCTTTCGGTACGGGAACTCATCCTACCACACAATTGTGCCTAGAATCTCTAGAGATGCGCTTTAGCCAACCCAATCCAGAAATGACGCTCGCCGATATTGGTTGCGGTTCTGGTATACTGTCGATCGGAGCTATTCTCTTAGGCGCGCATAAAGTTTACGCAGTAGATAACGATCCCCTTGCCATTCAAGCGAGTCGTCATAACTATCAACTTAATGGGATCGATCGCGAACGTTTGGTATTGCTTCAAGGCAGTCTCGATCTATTGATGGTCATGGATGAAGGTTTTGACGGCATTGTTTGTAATATTCTTGCCGATACGATCGTGGAGATGATGCCCAAAATGAAAGCAATCTCTAAACCTAAATCTTGGGCGATTCTGAGCGGTATTTTGCTCGAACAAGCACAAATGGTAGCCGATGCTGTCGAAGCAAACGATTGGGTTGTCGCAGCACTCTGGAAACGTAAAGAATGGTGTTGTTTTAATATTCGCAGAGCTTAAAACAAAACAAGATCTTACTTAAATTCGAAAGATTTAATTATCGCTTGTGCCGTTTTAAAAAATTTAGAATATTTGGCTCTTTCTGCTGCATATGTAATTACAAATACCCGCTCATTTTCAATGGTAAAAATTTCCATTTGTTGCAGATCGATGCGACTATCTTGACGCAAATAAACAATTTTCTGAGCCGCTCGTTTTGATAATTTAGTAGGTCGTTCTTCTTCAATAGTTAAACCGCTGTTTTTTGCTTTACGTAGTTTTTCAAAAATCTCTTCTTGATAATCTTCTAGAGTTTTTGTGTCGATCGGCAAATCTTCAACTGTAATGATAATTTTTTCTTGAAATAAATCTGAATCGCTCTCATTTTCAGAAACAAAAGCAACAATTTCCCCCGTAATTGGATCGTCTATTTCTTGTTTTTCCCAAGATTCTGGATATTTAATTTTAAAATTGTAAAGATTGTTTTCATAGGTTAAAAATTGTTGGAATTCTTCATTTTTTTTAAAGACAGTCAACCAACTCAAACCAATCGAAACGAGCAAAATTAAAATTACAGCGATCGCACTAAAAGTAACAATTTTCGATCGCAAAAATTGCTGGGCGATTGCTGGTAAATCATTTTTTTTATTACCTGTAAATATCTCGCGATTGCGATTGTTGTTAAACGTATTGGGGTAAATTGCCGGCAGACTAAATTCTTGTTTATTAAGGTCAGCCAAAACATCACTCACCGACTGATAGCGCTGATTGAAGTTTTGTTTGGTCATCGTGTTTAAAATATTAGTCAATTTAGGACTCAGTCTGCCTAAATTTGCACTATTTGCCACCTCCACTGTCGATGAATCTTCATCGATTAGTTGTCCTGTTAAACCATATACAATCGTTTTGCCTAAAGCATAAATATCGCTGGTAAAATTGGGTTGACCTGCTATTTGTTCTGGCGGCATATAGCCGATCGTGCCAATAATATTGGTATAGCTTGCCGTTGCTTGCATGCCTGAAGCTACGGTGATTTCTTTGACTGCACCAAAGTCAATTAAAACTATTTTGCGATCGTAGTATCGTCTAATTAAATTAGAAGGTTTGAGATCGCGGTGAATTACACCACGAGAGTGAACGAATTGCAAAATTTCTAAAACATCTTGAAGCACCGCAATTGCTTCGGTTTCGTTAAAAAGTTGACGTTCGATTTGTTCTTCTAAATTTTCACCATCAACAAATTCTTGAACTAAATAAAATTCCTGATTTTCTTCAAAATGAGCTAATAAATTGGGAATTTGCGGATTTTCTCCCAATTTTTGCAAAACTACAGCTTCGGTAACAAAGCGTTTTTGAGCGTTTTGCCAAGATACTCGATCGTTAATTCTTGGTTGCAATCTTTTGACAACGCAAAGCGGATAGCCTGGTAAATCGCGATCTTGAGCTAGATAAGTGACGCTGAATCCTCCTTTGCCAAGTTCTTTAACTATGTAGTAACGACCTCGAAGAATTTTTCCTACGATCGAATTCATCAATTAATGCTAGAGTTTTTTCTCTTTAAGGTTCAATTGACTTTTATCTTGCCACAGAAATAATCGATCGGATGGTTATTTTTTATGGCAAATTACCTTTACACGATCGATATATTTAAAGTTTAAAGTCTTTATTCCCTATTCCCTATTCCCTATTCCCTAATTACGATTGCAAGCGATCGAGACTTGTCAGCACTTCAGCGCTATGAATATTCGGTCTGACATCCACAAATGTTTCGCGCAATATTCCTTCTGGATCGATAAGATAAGTGTGTCTGAAAGACAAATACCCCAACCACGAACCATAAGCTTTACTGACAGCACCGTCGGTATCGGCAAGTAAAGGAAATTTCAGTCCTTCCGAATCGCAAAATTCTGCATGAGAATCGACATCATCGGCACTTACTCCCAAAATTTGCGCGTTCTTAGCTTGGTATTTGGCTAAATCTTGTTGAAAACGACGTGCTTCTAGCGTACAACCAGAGGTAAAATCTTTGGGATAAAAGTAAAGCACTACCCACTTACCACGATAGTCAGCAAGCGAAACTTTACCATCGCCGGTATTAGTGGGTAAGGTAAAAGCTGGTGCGGGTCGATCGAGAGTTGGCTGTTTTCCACCCATCGCCCAAGCTGTAGCAGGAAAATTAAACCAACTTAATAAAGTCAAACAGCCGATTAATAAAATACCTAGAAAACTACGACGATTCATGAGACATATGTAAAAGATATATTTACATAAGTTTACATTAAAGTCGATCGGCTCGAAATGAAGAATAAGAAAGCGATTTAGCCAAATTCGGGCAAGATCGCCATATTTTTTAGCAATAATTCGACAGACAAGCTCAACCTTAATTGTGTAAGGTTTTAATATTAGTCTAGCAGCAGAATTTGAAGCAGGCAATCGAACGGGAAAATTTCAATTAGGCAGCGATCGCTTGTTGGTTGATGCAGGAGGAAAGAGTCGCATCTCGGTAGAAGATTATGCGATCGCTCTGTTGGATGAAATCGAACGACCGCAATTTATTCGTCGTCGCATGAGCGTTGCCTACTTTTAAAGCGGATCGATCGAACAAGAAAATCTTAATTTTAAATTGCTTATGACTATTTTAATTACTGGTGCGACGGGCAACATCGGCGGTGAAGTTGTCCGAAATCTCATTGAAAAAAAACTGCCGTTAAGAGCTTTAGTGCGCGATCGCTCTAAAGCTTCCAATCTGGAAGCCCAAGGGATCGAATTAGCTCAAGGAGATTTTAGCCAACCCGATAGTCTTGAGGCTGCTTTATTTGGCATAGAAAAGGCATTTCTGGTAATGTCTAGCGATCGACATCAAGTCGAACTAGAAACAAATTTTATCGATGCTGCTAAAAAAGCAGGCGTTCGACACATCGTTAAATTATCCGTTATGAATTCGGGTGAGTTACCGAGTACTTTTCAAAAATGGCATCGTCAGATTGAAGAACATTTAGAAGCTTCTGGGATAGCATGGACTCATTTACGTCCAAACATGCTGATGCAAAATATGCGTTGGTTTGTGCCGACGATCGCGCAACAAGGAGTTTTTTATAATTGCGTTGGCGATGTCAAAATTTCTCATGTCGATACTCGCGATGTTGCTGCTGTAGCTGCTGTTTGTCTCTGTGAAATGGGACATGAAAACAAATCTTATGTGCTAACTGGATCTGAAGCAATTTCCTTTGACGAAGTAGCTGAAATCTTTACTAAAGAATTAAATCGCCCCATTAATTATATTAATCTCCCTCCACAAGATCTTAAAGCAGCACGTCTAGAAAACGGCGAACCCGAATGGTATTTAGATGCCGAATTAGAATTATTTGCCTGTTGGGAAAAAGGGGCGGGTTCGACAGTAACTGACGCGATCGCAGAAATTACTGCGCGATCGCCGATTACCTTTAGTGAATTTGCTAGATATTTTGTTTACACTCAGGGAATAGGGAAATGATTGTTGAATATATTCACCTAATTTCGGCAGGAGGCTCCCGCTATAGCTAGAGGGGTTACAAAAAACCTGCTCAAATCTGTCCAGCCTTTGCCGCCGTGCGGGCTAGAAACCTGAATTTTTTGATTAAATCTCTTAAAAACCGCACGGCGGCACATCCTGGTGCAGGGCTACTAAAAGCCTACTCCATAATCGGTACTCCGATTTGGTGTAGGTAGTTTACTACAAATTGCCTGAAAGATTGAACGCTCAATTTGAAGCTGACTATGTCAAAGCTGCCGAATTTCTTAAAGCTTCATCTTTAAAACTAAATTTAGGCCCTCTAGTTCCTTTGCTAACTACTGGCATCCCATTAGTCAAAGGAATTACCCAAAATTTTCCGATCCTGTAAGCTCCAACGATTCTACCTTGCTTAAGCAGCATTCTTACTCTTGTCGTAGATACTCCAAGTAAAGAAGCTGCTTGCGTTGTATTGACTAACATAAAAACTGTTACGTTGAAATAATAGTTATTTTACAAGTATACCAACATGACGAGCGATCTCGTTTTAGATCGGTGGACTCATTTTGGGAATTTTTTGGCTGTGTTACTTCACTCGTTAAAATAACTATTAGCTTCAGCTTCGTATTTCCAGTAGCAATAAATGACAGATAATCTAGAACAATTGTTGGAATTAGCCTTAAAAGCAGGTGCTTCTCATGCGGAAGTATATCAGTCGCGATCGCTCTCTCGACCCGTATTTTTTGAAGGAAATCGCCTCAAACAGCTAGAGAGTTCGCAAGCAGAAGGTTATGCACTGAGAATTTGGAAAGATAATTGTCCTGGTTTAGCCGTCGCCTATGGAAATGTCGAACCAGAAGCAATAGTAGAAAAGGCGATCGCCCTGTCTCAACTCAATCCACCCGAACAGATCGAACTAGCCGAAGCGCGTACCGCTATTTATCCTAGCGTGGGCGAAATTATACCTCCAGAAAAATTAATAGAAATGGGCAAGACTGCGATCGCGCAACTTCGCCAAGCTTATCCCGAAGTTATTTGTTCTGGTGAATTTGAATGCGAGAGTGAGACTACTATCTTAAAAAATTCTCTAGGACTTCATTGCCAACATACGGACATTTCCGTTAGTTATTATTTGGGATTGGAATGGGTTAGAGGTGAAGATTTTTTAGGAATTTACGATGGCGAATACAGTAGGGATAATTTAGATCCCGATCGCATTGTCAAACAAATGATTCAACGTTTGGATTGGGCAAAAAATAACGTCGCAGCACCAACGGGAAAAGTACCAGTTTTATTTACCGCCAATGCCGCAACCATGCTTTGGAGTACGGTAGAATCTGCTTTGAATGGGAAACGAGTTCTCGAAAAATCTTCACCTTGGAGCGATCGCCAAGGTGAATTAGTTATGTCTGAGAAAATTACTTTCTCCCAACAACCAGACAAAGAACCCTACAGTTGTCCTTTTGACGATGAGGGAATGCCAACCGAGCCTTTATCTTTGATTGGCAAAGGGAAATTAGAACAATTCTATTGCGATCGCACCACGGGAAGAAAACTCGGTACTGGTACGACTGGTAACGGTTTTCGTCCTGGTTTGGGCAATTATCCCACCCCCGATTTAATTAATACTATTCTCGAACCTGGTGAAGGTTCTTTAATGGATGCGATCGCCAAATTAGATAACGGCATTGTTATCGACCAAATCTTAGGCGGTGGTGCGGATATTTCTGGTGACTTTTCTGTCAACATTGACTTGGGTTATCGCGTTAAGGGCGGCGAAATTATCGGTCGCGTTAAAGATACGATGGTTGCTGGGAATGTTTATAAAGCACTCCAACAAGTTGCAGCTTTAGGCGCAGACATGCAATGGAATGGTTCTTGTTACACTCCTTCAGTTATTGTCGAAGGATTATCAGTAATATCATGTCCGGTTGAATAGTCATGTGTCTGCCTTTTTCAACCCGCTGAAGTTTGACTTAGGTCATCATTATTACAATTGCTTGTCGGATTAAAAGGGCGCGTTGTTTTGCTATCTTTTATTGGGCGAAATGTTTAGATCCCGATCGCGAGTTCAATTTAGTTTGAAAAATTGGCGATCTCATGAACGGTCGTGCTACGCAATCGAGAAGCGTATATTCATCCCACACAAAATTGGATTCACATCAAAAAATTTGAAAACATAGAAAAAATATTTAGATCGAAGACAAATGAATCGATCGCCTCAGTTGGATAACTCGGTCGATATTTAGCATAATCGACAGCGCGATCGTTAAATCGACTTAAAGGATTCATTTCGACTAAAAATACTTTTACTTATTTCAAGCTTAACCGTAGCTATATTAGCTTACTACAATAACCTTACAAGAAAAGCGATCGCTACGCGATCGCAAACTTAAAAATACAGAAAAAATACTCAGATCGAAATTATTCGCCTAATTTTTTTAGCAACAATGCATCGATAGAATTTTTTCGATGCACAACATACATTCACTGCAATATTTTGTAGCTAAATATACTATATGACCTCAAAAAGAGTGTGATTCTTGTTCAGTCGGAACAAATTTTTCTTGTATTCTAAAAATATTTTTAATTTTACAAAGGAAGTTTATTGTCGCTCTTTTGCTGTGGAAATATTTTTTAAAGCAAGTTTTAATGTCTAAGTTTAGACAATGAAAAATAGAGCCGATTGAAGCATAAATATATCCCACTTGTTTTCTAAATTAATTATTAAAGTAAGGAGAATTCAATTATGCTCCGAGAAATGTGGTCATTTAGAGGGCGATACCGCACACTACATCTGACCTGGTTTGCTTTTTTTCTAACCTTTATGGTGTGGTTTAATTTGACACCATTTGAAACCACCATTGCCAAAGAGTTAGCCTTAGCACCAGAGCAAGCGAAAACTTTAGCTATTTGCAATCTCGCTTTAACGATCCCCGCTCGCATCATTATAGGAATGCTCTTAGATCGTTTTGGTCCACGAGTAACATTTTCCTCGATTTTGGCATTTGCTTTCATACCTTGTGTGGCGACAGCAACGGCTCATGACTTCAACCATATGGTTATTGCTCGGTTGATGATGGGAATTGTAGGTGCTGGGTTTGTAGTTGGCATTCGCATGGTAGCCGAGTGGTTTCCACCCAAAGAAATTGGCATTGCCGAAGGTATCTACGGAGGATGGGGAAATTTTGGTGCTGCTGGCGCGCAATCCATACTACCAATGGTTGCAGTCGTTTCTGCATTTTTAGCAGGAGGTGCGAGTAACTGGCGCTTGGCAGTGCTTTTGACTGGTGTTGTCAGTGCTGCTTATAGTTTTATTTATTACTCCAACGTCAAAGATACGCCGCCTGGAAAATCCTATCGTCGTCCCAAGAAAAACGGAGGTTTGGAAGTAACCAGCGTCAGAAGTTTTTGGGCAATGTGTTTATCTAACTTTGGTTTGATTTTTGCCCTCGGTTTATTGACATGGCGTTTGGCTTCACCCAAACTAAAATTCTTAACTCCCACTCAAATGTATATAGTTTGGGCTGGTTTGGCTGCATTGTATGCCTTTCAAACTTATAAAGCACAGCAGGTAAACAAAGAAGTTCTTAACGGCACGAAAAAATATGCACCTGCCGAGCGCTATGAATTTCGCCAAATCGCTTTATTGGAATTATGTTATGTAACTAGTTTTGGTTCAGAACTAGCCGCCGTTTCTATGTTACCTGCCTTTTTTGAAAAAACATTTTCTTTAAACCATGTCATGGCAGGTTTAATTGCTGCTATCTATCCCTTCATGAATTTAATTTCTCGTCCCAGCGGTGGCTTAATTTCCGATAAATTGGGTTCTCGTAAGTGGACGATGACAATTCTCTCTGCTGGCATTGGCTTTGGCTACTTAATGGCACACTACATCAACAGCAGTTGGCCTTTAGTGCTGGCGATCGCTGTAACCATAATTTCTGCTTATTTCGCTCAAGCTGGCTGCGGTTCTACTTATGGAATCGTACCTTTAATCAAGAAAGAAATTACCGGACAGATTTCTGGTAACGTAGGCGCTTACGGTAATTTTGGCGGCGTTGTTTTCTTGACTATTTTTAGTTTGACTGACGCACCAACCCTATTTATGAGTATGGGTATTGCTGCTATTATCTGCGCTAGTTTGTGCGCTTTCTTTCTCAAAGAACCAAAAGGATCTTTTGCCGACCACGATGTCACTGAAGAAGAGTTTGAAATGGACGGTTTGCAATCCGAAGCCGATCGTCTGCGTCGGATGAGTTAATCTTTTTGAAAGGAAACAGGGAACAACGGTACTTAAAAACTAAGGGCTTGCTCTAAATAACCCGTCGCCGTGGCTGTTTTTCCCTATTCCTTATTTTTTCTTTTTAACTCAAAATGGATTTGACTCAATTCCTACAGCAATTTCTCAATGGTTTATCAATTGGCAGCGTTTACGCTATTTTTGCTCTAGGCTACACTCTAATTTTTTCAATTCTAGGTATTATTAATTTCGCTCACGGTGCGATTTTTACTCTAGGGGCTTATTTTACCTATAGCCTCGCTGGTGGTGCTTTTGGCTTTAATGGTTTGCTAGCTAACGCTAAATTACCAGTACAATTACCGTTTGTTGTCGCTCTTTTTTTAGGAAGTTTATTAGCTGGATTGGCTAGTTTAATAGTAGAACGCTTGGCATTTAGACCGTTACGAAAAAGAAATGCCGATCCCTTACTAACATTAGTTTCGAGCTTGGGTGCGGCGCTAGTAATTGTCAATTTAATTCAGTTTTTAGTTGGTGCAGAAATTTATACTTTTCCTAAAGGTATTTATGGAAACTTACCAGCATCAATTAATTTTGGAACAGCAGAAAGACCGATCGCGATTCGGACAGTGCAAATAATTATTTTTACTATTTCTGGTTTAATTGTTGCTGGATTAACTTATTTAATTAACTACACCAAAACTGGTAAAGCTTTGCAAGCAGTAGCTGAAGATGCGACTACGGCTAGTTTATTGGGAATTAATACAGAAAAATATATTACTTTAACCTTTTTTTTGAGTGGTTTTCTTGGCGGCGTAGCAGGAACATTAGTGGGTTCTAGTGTCAGTATAGCAGGGCCGTATTTTGGTATTGCTTTTGGTTTGAAAGGTTTAGGTGTAATTGTTTTGGGCGGTTTGGGAAATATACCCGGTGCGGTAGTAGGCGGTTTAATTATTGGTATTGCTGAAGCGTTTGTTCCTTCAGATTATTCTGGTTATCGAGAAGCGATTGCTTTTGCCTTATTATTCATTATGTTGTTAGTCAGACCACAAGGATTGTTAGGGCGATCGCAAATTACTAAGGTTTAATTATTTATTACTATATCGTTCGCTCGAAATTATCGTATGACCGAATAAAAATAAATGCAAATGAAATTTGGGACGATGTTTGAGACAAATAAAATAGCAAAAATCACTGCTCAATAAAACTTCATGCGCTGTAACGACCAAAAATCATAGGGGTATTTTTTCAGATCTTGACGAATTTATAAGAGTTTGAGTACTATAAAAACATAGCTCCAAGGGATTATTGTGTCTATTTTTAGAAAATTCTTTGAGAAGCTCGATCTGTCGCGATCGCAATTAATTAGACAGAAAAACAAAATTGTAACTACTTATAAAAATTGTTTGACAAAGTACATACGTGAGCTTATCTGAGATATGCTATTGATGCTCTGCGAACAATGTAAAGATGAACTTTTTTGGTACCTATGGCTTTTTAATCGTTTCAACAATCTTTGGGGCAATATTAGGGCTTTCTGTTTATTTTCCCTTGATGGCAGGGCAGCTTTCTTTAGCTACGCCAGGATTTTATGCTTTGGGTGGTTATTTAGCGGCAATTCTTTCTACTAAAGTTTTTACAGGGGGTGGAACAACTTTTCCTTTACCTTTGTTGCTGTTAGAAATGCTGTTGGCGGGTTTGGTTTCAGGAATATTAGCGATCGCCCTAGGAATTCCTGTTTTGCGTCTGCGGGGCATTTATCTGGCGATCGCGACGATCGCTTTTGTGGAAATTTTGCGAATTGTCGCTTTGAATTTAGAAGTTACAGGTGGTGCAGTTGGGATTTTTGCTATTCCTCAACCTTTTAGTTCGACGCTTGAATATCTTTGGATTGCGCTACCGTTGTTGTTTTTGAGCATGTTTTTCCTATTTCGCTTGGAACAAATTAAAACTGGTCGTGCTTTGAGTGCTATCCGCGAAGATGAATTAGCTGCTGGTGCAATGGGAATCGATCCTACTTATTACAAGGTTTTATCTTTTACTTTGGGAGCAATTTTAGCGGGATTGGTAGGTGCTGTTAGCGCTCATTTTTTGAATACTTGGAATGCTCGTCAAGGAACGTTTGATGCGAGTATTATTTACTTAGCTTTTGTTTTGATTGGCGGTTCGAGAACTTTTATCGGCCCAGTTATTGGTGGGATAATTTTGACGGCACTACCTGAAGTTTTAAGGGCTATGGCGGGAACTGGTGGTTTGCCAATTTGGTTGTCTACTTTTTTGAGGGATGGTCGTTTGATTATTTTTGGTTTTTTGATTGTTGTTGGTAGTATTTTTTATCCCCAAGGTATTATTACTCCAGAGTTGTTGGCGCGTTGGCGGGGATTTAGACTGAAGATAAATGCTGTCCGCAGATAAACGCAGATGAACGCAGATAGGGAAAGAATAGATTCTGTTTTGGAAGTTAGGGAGATTACTCGTCGTTTTGGCGGTTTGGTGGCGGTAAATAAGGTTTCTTTTGCTGTCGATCGCGGGGAAATTTTTGGTGTAATTGGCCCTAATGGTGCTGGTAAGACTACTTTGTTTAATATTATTACTGGATTGTTACCACCTTCGGGCGGTAAGTTAATTTATCAAGGTTCGGAATTTAGCAAACAAAAACCTTATCAAATTGCAGCGAAGGGAATAGCGAGAACTTTTCAAAATCTGCGTTTGTTCGATAATTTATCTGCTTTAGAAAATGTCGCGATCGCACATCATCTTCACGATCGTACCGATCTATTTTCGGGAATATTGGGTTTACCTAAAGCGAAAGTTCAACAGCAACAAACTTATTCACATTCATTAGAATTGTTGCAACTCGTTGGCATGGGGAAGAGTGCCGAACAAAAAGCCTGTAATCTAGCTTATGGCGATCGCCGTCGTTTGGAAATTGCTCGCGCTTTAGCGGTTAAACCGCAAGTACTTTTGTTGGATGAACCCGCCGCAGGTATGAATCCTAACGAGAAAGGTGCTTTAAGTGAGTTAATTAAGCAAGTTCGTCACGATTTTAATTTAACAATTTTATTAATCGAACATCACGTACCTTTGGTGATGGGTTTGTGCGATCGCATTGCTGTCTTAGATTTCGGACAGTTAATTGCTTTGGGCGCACCAGAAAAAGTTAAAAATGACCCCGCAGTGATTGAAGCTTATTTAGGAAACGATTAACCGTTCTTGACATCTCCAGGCTTTGAAAAACTTAGATTCTGTAATGTTTTATGGAATAGTCCCGAAATTAATGATAATAATAACTAATTAATTGCTTGTGAAATATCGATTTTACAAATCAATAAAAATTCGTCAATATAAAAGGAAGCGAAAATAAAGATTAAAAAAATATCCGATTTTTGAATATGCAAAACTCTTTAAAAAGTTCTCCAACTCTTCGATACAACAGTTTGAGCAGCGATCGCGTTATCAAGAGTCTAGAATTCATTCAGGATTTAATTATTGTCTCTCTTTGCATTGGTTTGTTTAGCTTCATGATGATGCAACTTGGAGAGATGTTTATTTCGCTTTGGCCACCTCTGAATTTTCACGAAGTAACCGCAGATATTTTATTTTTGTTGATTCTGGTTGAGTTATTTCGTCTCTTGATTATTTATTTGCAAGAACATCGCGTTTCGATCGGTGTAGCTGTTGAAGTTTCGATCGTTTCGGTTTTAAGAGAAATTATTGTCAAAGGCATTTTAGAAACTCCCTGGACTCAAGTTTTAGCCTCTTGTTCGTTTCTGCTAGCTTTAGGTGCTTTACTAGTCATCAGAGTTTGGCTGCCACCAACTTTTGAAGGAATCGATCCCGAACAACAAATTTCACAAAAATACAAACAACATCTAGCTAAAGAAAAAATTGGCGATAATTAATAATTAAATTAGAGACGCAAAATTTGAGAACGCGGGAACGGGAAAACTTCCGTTCCCTATTCGACACAACTTTACTTAAAAAATTTATTTGAGATTGTTTTGTGAATTTTTAGCTAATTTAATCGACAAAAAACATCAGTGTTTCCACTCTAGTAAAAGTAGTTGTCAGTAATTTATCTTAAGAGAAAATATATAAAATTTGCAATGAATTTTATCGAGTCTAATTACGATGTACTTAAAAAGTACGTGTCGGGAGAACGTAATTTCGAGCATACTAATTTTAATTTAATCGATCTGCATCAAGCAACTATTAGAGAAGCTAATTTAATCGATTCAAATTTTAATTTAGCTAATTTAAAAAATATCAATTTAAGTGATTCTTGTTTAGATAGTTCCTATTTAATTCGTTGCAATTTACAAAATGCTAATTTAACAAGAACTAGTTTTAAGAATGCTTGTTTGGTTGGTGCAAATTTGAAACAAGCTCATCTTGAAGAATCTAACTTAGAATCTGCCGACCTTAAAGCAGTAAACTTACAACAAGCTTATTTACATAAAGCCTGTTTCTATCAAGCCGATCTACGTCAAGCTAACTTACAACAAACTTTTTTAGAGGGAGCATATTTAGAAGGATCTTATTACGATGAAACCACTAAGTTCGACAATGGTTTCGATCCTGTAAGTGTAGGCATGATTTTATTTAAAAATAAACCAGTGCGCTGCCAAAATTCTCCACAAACATATAGCGATCGAGTTTTTGAAACTAGCAATACTTCCTCTTTGCAAAATTCAAAACAAGATTTTACTACGAACTTTTTAAGCGAAGAGATTCTTAAAGATCCGCAAAAAATTAAAGCAATTTTTCAGCGATACAACGGACGCTACTATTTACTTAACAAAATTGGTAATCTGTTGAAAGCGAGACCAGAAAAATTTGAGCGTGAAAACCCTTAAGATTGAGCCGACTCACTCAAAAAATAGGTATATTCTCTGTGGTTGCTCGAAAACAAAAGACTTTATGTTAGAGGCAGCTATATTAGCGGATTGGCTTCAACTGTATGTCTAGCGAAACAAGTCAAAGCAAATACGAGATTTTGAAGAGATATGTCGCTGGAGAAAGAGATTTCAACAGTATCAATTTAAGTTGTATCAACCTAAAGGGTGCAGTTTTAAAAGCAGTCAATTTAGACCGAGCCAATTTAGCCTACACCAATTTAACGAGAATTAATCTCAGCGAGTCTAGTTTGATTGGCATAATTTTATGTCAGGCTATTTTAATTAATGCTAATTTTAGGAAAAGTAACTTAGAAGAGGCAGATTTAAGCGAAGCTAGTCTCAAACAAGCTTTTTTAGAAGAAGCTAATTTAAAAAGAGCAAACTTACATGGAGCCGACTTAGAAGAAGCTTATCTACACAAAGCTTTGCTTCATGGAGCCGATCTCAGACAAACTAAACTAACTGCCACTTTAATAGAAAGTGCTTACTACGACGAAAATACCAAATTCGATCCCAATTTCGACCCGATCGCAGCAGGCATGATTTGTTTGGCTTCTCCAGAACTAAAAAATTCGCCCTCCTCTACAAATACTACGCCTCAAAATAATTACGAATTTGTATCTGGAAATTTAGCCAATGATAGCCAAGCTCTAAAAGCTTTCTTCAACAAAGAACGCAGTAACTCTTTCTTAGTTAAGAAAATCAGTTCTTTGTTAAAAAATCAAGAGAACAAAGAAGACAAAGATCGCAAAGATTAAAGAAGAATCTAACAATTACCAATTATCATGATCCAATAAACCATTTCGTGCGTCTTACGTTTGGAGGAGTCCCGAAATCCGTTGTCATGGCAGCGATTGGTGAGGAAATTCCGTCAATATTAGCTGACGAAGTCGCGCCCTTTGGTGGTTTCCGAGGCAGCAAAATATTGCGGTTTCTGTACTATTTATCTTGCAGCCGTTCGGATTGTTGAAGCGGTTGTGGCGAAATAAATTCGCCACAAAGGAGTTCGCTGTCAGGGAAGTGAAACCTCCAAACTACGCACTCACTATAAACCATGAACGAACAAAAATTTATTAGCGTCGTTATTCCTACCTACAATCGCAAACCAATTTTAGAAAAATGTTTGAGAGCATTAGAAAATCAGCAATTAACAGATAATAAAGTAGGCAGTTATGAAATCGTTCTGGTTGATGATGGTTCGATCGACGGTACGCTAGAATGGTTACAAACTCACCGAGATGAATTTCCCCACGTTAGATCCTTTGCACAAAATCATTATGGTCCCGCCGCCGCTAGAAACTTAGGTGTCAAAGAAGCAATAGGAGAGACAATTATTTTTATCGATAGCGATCTCGTCGTCACCGATCGCTTTTTGCAATCTCATGCTGACGCTTTAGTTGAAGGGGAAAAAAAACTAGGTAGCGATCGCTTATTTACTTATGGAGCGGTAATTAATACCTGCAATTTTGCCAATCCTACCTCCGAACCCTACAAAATTACTGACTTTTCCGCCGCTTATTTTGCTACTGGAAACGTGGCGATCGCTCGTAAATGGCTGGAAGAAGCAGGACTTTTCGACACTGGTTTTCAACTTTATGGTTGGGAAGATTTAGAATTAGGCGTTCGTCTCAAAAAACTCGAATTAAAACTAATCAAATGTCCCGACGCTGTCGGCTATCACTGGCATCCACCTTTTAATTTAGACCAAATTCCCAACTTAATCGATAAAGAAATTCAAAGAGGGAGGATGGGAGTTATTTTCTATCAGAAACACCCGACTTGGGAAGTACGCATGATGATTCAAATGACTTGGTTACATCGTCTTTTATGGGGAATACTGTCGCTTGACGGACGACTCAACGAACGTACGATGAAACCTTTATTGCAATGGCTGATCGATCGCAACAAACCTCAATTAGCTTTAGAAATTGCCCGTATTTTTCTAAATTGGTACAACGTTCGAGGAGTGTATGCAGCTTATCAAGAAATGAAACATTTATAGCGTTAGTATATTTAAAATTATCGTGATATGCCAAAACAAAAAGACGGTTGTGCAACATTGCTGCGTCGCACTTTTCTTTTCTTCGTTGGTTTAGCAGGGGCAAAATTTGTCAGCGATTATTTTTTAGCAGCAGAGAATCGAAATAAAGTAATAGCCTTATTCGAAAAATTCGATCGCGAAATAAATTCTCAGTTGAAGCAAAAAGCAAAAAATCAGTCCCCGATCGCTTCATCTCCTGAATTTAATGACTTACCAAATAATCCCATCGTTAATTCCCAATTTCCCAGCGATCGCCCACAACTTTTCAAAAATTCTAATTCTTCACAACCAGCACAACCAAAAACCGAACCCAGTATCTCAAAAAAAGGAAAGCCAATTCAATTGCAACGCCAGACTATTAATGGCGTTTCTTTTTATAAAGTCGCGATCGATCTTAACGATCCAGAAATTTTTATGACAGTTGGTTTGGCAAATAATGCCCCGCAAGCTAACAACGCTCAGACGAATTATGGTGACGAAGCCTTTAGCAATATAGTAGCTCGCTACAGGGCGGCTGTAGTTGCCAACGGCACATTTTTTAGTAAAGACGCACAAAAACGAGTCATGGGAAATCTTGTCGCTGGCGGCAAATTTCTTAAATACAGCCAATGGGAAAATTATGGCACTACCCTTGGTATCGGTGCAGACAATCGCTTAGAAATGGTAACGGCTCGTCTCGAAGGTCAACCAAATTGGCAACAACATTGGTTCTCCCTAACTTGTGGCCCTAGATTATTAAAAAGAGGTAAAATTGCTGTAAACCCAAAAGCAGAAGGTTTTAGCGATCCACACGTTTTAGATGTTGGCGGTCGTGCGGCGATCGGTTTTCCTGCCAGAGGGAAAAAACTTTACCTGGTTAATTTTTTATCAATTTTGAGCCTAGAAAAAGAAGCGCAATTAATGAAAGAAATTGGTTGCGCCGAAGCAATGAATTTAGATGGAGGAGCATCGCGATCGTTTGCCTATCGAGGCAAAATTCTCGTTCCTGCGGGAAGACCTCTAACTAACACTATAATTGTCTATGACACTAAAAATCCCGCTCCACAAGCTTTAAAAGAGTCTTGGCATAGTTTTCAAAAGAATCGATCGCAATAGTGAATAGTACCGAGAAAATTTTGAAAAAAAACTTTACCCGATGGCTTCGCACTACCGTAGGTAGATCGACTTTTCCCTAATCCCTAATCCCTAATCCCTAATCCCTAATCCCTAATCCCTAATCCCTATTCCCTATTCCCTATCCCCTAATCCCTATCCCCTATCCCCTATCCCCCACAAAAACTTTAGCTGTAGAATTTTTCGCCTTTGCTTTTTCTACGGGAAGAGTAAAATAAAAAGTCGAGCCTTTACCTAGTTCTGATTCGACCCAAATGCGTCCGCCGTAGCGATCGACAATTTTGCGACAAATGGCCAGACCAATTCCCGTGCCAGGGCATTCAGAACGATTTTGTAAGCGTTGGAACAACTGAAAAACGCGATTGGCATCTTCAGGTTTAATACCAACGCCATTATCTCGAACCCAAATCAGCCATTCCGCGCCATTGCGCTTAGCTCCAACGTCTACTTTTGGCGGTTGCGAACCCCTAAATTTAATCGCATTGCCAATTAAATTATAAAACAACTGAGTTATTTCTCCGAGTTGTCCTTTGACGATCGGCAAATCTGAAATATTGACGATCGCGTTATTTTCGCGAATAAGAAGGTCTAAATCTTTTTTGGTTTGTTCGACTACTTCTCCTAGCTCGACGGGAAGCCACCTTTGTTCTTTGTTCGACAGACGAGCATAACTCAACAAGTCCCCGATCGATTGTTGCATCCACTTTGCATTATTTTGTAGCAGAGCAAGATATTGTTGTGTTCGTTCGTTAGAACGTTCGAGATCTTCTTCTGCTAGCAACTTAACTAAATTATTAATCGTTCGCAATGGTTCTTGCAAATCGTGAGCAATATAATAGGCAAGTTGTTCTAATTCTTGATTTTTTTGCATCAAATCGACGTTAGTCTGAGCGAGCGCTTCTAGACGATCGAATAAATATTTATGTTTGTTATTGCCAAACTCCAATTCATTTTGCAAAAATCCAGAAACAATCTCATAGTAGGGGCATCGATCTTGTTCGTGAAGCGAGCAACTCCCTGCAACCAATGGGCTAGAATATGGACTTTTCTCCATGCGCTGACTTTTATTTATTTTTTTAGGTTTTGATTTTTAAACTAAACGAGCATTATTGTCTTCGCATTATTAGCGATCGTCCAGACATTTTTAAATATTTTCCGTTTTCTGTCCGCACTGCATAAATGGCAACAATGCTACTTAAATTGATATTTCTTCAATTTCTTCTATTACTTTCAACCAGTCTTGAATACTGTTGCCCCTTGAAACATCGGTTGTAGCAACAACAGACTTATAAAAAGGGCAATTTTCTTGACACGTAGACAAATGAGGAAAAGCAATTCCTTTGTCAGCATAATTTTTCAGCCAAAGATCGAGTTGACTTAACAAACTAGTTAAATCTCGTTTTGTTTTTTCGTGTTGGCTGCTACTGTAGGTAAAAGTTAAACTTTTAGGCTTGCTTGGTAATTTGACAAACCAATAAGTCATAGAAATATTTTCTGGCAAATAGTCAGATGTTTCTGCAAGCAAGTAAAGATATAGTCTGGTTTGCCAATTAATTGCCAATTTTGATTTATTTTCTGGCTGTAAGTAGGTTTTCCAGTCGATAATTTTAGCTCGATCGGGTTCGGTAATTAATAAATCATAGATAGCAGTTAAAAGATAACCATTAAAACTGACAGTACGATAATGTTCGGCATCGCGCCAAATTTGAGAATCGCCTTGAAGAATTTCTGGTACAACTTTTAATAACGCAGCGATCGAACGTCCTAATTCTCGATCTGCTTGTAGTAGTGCTTCGATCGGCAATCCTAATTCTATTTGTTGCATCAGCAAGTGCAGTCGGCTACCCCATGCTAATTTTTCCTGTTGTTCGGGACTTATAGGCGATCGCAATTGTTCGAGATAAATATGTTGAAACTGAGGCGGACAAGTTTCGAGTAAATTTAATTGAGCTTGAGACAAGCGAATGAGATGAGAATTGTTTTCCATGCGATCGCTCCTATTTTTCATGTAATTTTCATTTAAACTTACTTCGATGGCGATCGTCAGAGTCGATCGCGCGATCGATTCAAAAAAACAAGAAAACTCGCTTTGACAACGATCATTCGTCAAAGCGAGTGTGGAGCGAAAACCTAGTAGGATGGGCTATGCCCATCTTTTTTTAAACTCCAGCTACAGTTACATCGGGTAGAGCATTAAGTTCTGCATCATTTAATGCTTCACCACCAAACTTGTCATACATGTAAGCTAGAGCGCCAGTCAAACCAGCATTATAATTAAGAGCAACCTCATTACTGATGTAATTGGTGCGATCGTCAGTGTAAGAGAAATCATTTGCCGCTTCAGGGCCACCTACTAACGCACCGTAGAGGATATGACCATTAGGTTGATTATCTTTATATGCATCCCAACCATCTCTACCTTGAGCCGTTTGATGGTGTGGTT
>JBOFLQ010000035.1:0-71223 GCA_051657945.1 Xenococcaceae cyanobacterium
GGCTCGATCGAATAATTTAATTTCTCTTCATTTAACATTCGATCGATAATGGCGAAACTATTGCATTTGATTGGTAGGGTGTAAAAGTTGTTAATTTTTGGTTAGTTTGCTTCTGCTTTTCTACTCAACACGTTACCAAAGCCAACCGTAACGAATCACATAAAAAATTAATCCTGCAACAGTACTAGTTAACAGAATTTGCAATAACCTTGGTTGTTGTGGTGGCGGTATTTGCCACAAATCGAGAGTTTTTCGCATACCACCACTGGCTAAAATTTTTCCATCTGGACTAAACGCTAAAGAATTGGTGGAGTTATTTTTCAAAATTTGCAGTTTTTGTTTTTTGAGAGAGTAATTTCCATTAGGCAAGAGATTTAATCGCCAGAGAACTAGATGTGACCACATATTTTTAGGATGGATCGAACCAGTTGCTACAAAAAGTCCTCCACCAATACTTTCGTCAGATTCTTTGGATGATAATGCAAGATACTGACCATCTGGACTGAACGAGAAGTTGCTAATACTTTTGCTTTCTCTAAAACCAGGTAAAGTAATTTCAGCTACAGGACTATCGTTATCGTCTTCAAGACGATATATATGGAGTTGCTTGCCAAAGGGAAGAGCTACTAGTTTCCAATCTCGACTAAATTTAGCAAAACCGTTGATTTTAAGTTGACGAACAATAGTTCCATCACTGAGTCGATAAATATTTAACGGATTATAACCAAAGGCGAGAAACTGACCATCTGGACTAATATTTAAATATGGTACGTATCTGTTAGGGATACTATAGCGAAGTTGACCACTGCTAATGTCCCAGACATTTACTAAAGCGCTTTCCAACCCATCTTGCTCGGCTGATACAAGAATTTGTCCTTCTAGACTAAACATTAGCTTCCCTATTGACTTATCAAACTGCCGTTTAGTAGATCCATGAAATGAACTAACTAACTCTCCATCCTCAACACGCCAGATAAAAATTTCTCCTAAAAAATTTCCCACCGCAATTAGAGAATTATCGGGACTAAAAGCAATATTAGTGGCATAAAACACTTTGAAAGTACGAGCTACTGAGCCATCTTTCAGATTTCTTAGTTCCACACTACTGTTAGCTCGATACATACCGTAATATGGTTCTACTTTACGTTCTTCTATGGGTCCTGAAGATGTAGCTAGTAATTCACTATTGGAACTAAAAGCAATAGCATTACTAACTCCCGAAAGTTGCCAAGTTTGCAGGGGAGAAGATCTATTTAACAACCAGATACACAAGCAGATTATGAAAATACTTCCAACAATAACCATTTTGTTCATTTTATTTTCACTAACTATATGTATAGATTATTAACAGAGCCAAAATTGTCACAATTTTAATCAAACATAAACTTAACAGATATCAATTACTAATTATTTGAGTAACTGTATCCAAACAAAATCATGAATATTTAACTGACCTGATTTTTTTAGGAGATGATTTTTATCAAAACTAGATAATTTGAAGAATCAATTTCCACTCGATCGCAACTAGGATAGGTAGTCGATCCTAAAAACATATTATGACTAGAATTACAGACAAAAAAAATATTTGAACAGTAGCCGTTAACAATGAAAAAACTAACCACATTTTTATAAATTTGCAGTTTGTCATTAATAATTTGCGATCGCAGTTAGTTAAAGATAGCGATCGCTATTACAGTCTTCTCTAAGTTTTAAAAGACAAGATTGGAAAGTAAATTGTCTCACTAATTCCATGGATGTCGAGCAGTATTATGAAATTTTGGGACTCAAGCCCAACGCATCGTCAGAAGAAATTAAACAAGCTTATCGTCAGCTAGCAAAAACTTGGCATCCAGATCGTTTCGTGAACGATTCGCAAATGAGACAGCAAGCAGAAGAGAAAATCAAGCAAATCAACCAAGCTTATCAATTTCTCAAATCTTACGAGCCTAATTCTGCACCTTTAATTTCTGCTTCTGCTGGTGGAATTGCTACCGAAAAAACTAGTCCAGAATATTACTACCAACAAGGGATAGCTAATGCCGAACAAGAGAAATATACTGAGGCGATCGACGACTTTACCCGTGCCATTCGCATCGATCCCGAATATATTAAAGCCTATCAATATCGAGGTTTTATTAGAGAAAAACTAGGCTTAAAAAATGTTGCCGAAGCAGATTTTAAAATGGTATTTAAACTAAAATTGACAAAAAGACAACAATCTTCCTCACCTCAGTCAAAAACTTCTGCATCTTCGCCAAAACAATCTTCGCCACAAACTTCGTCAACACGTCCGACTTCACCACCAAAAACAAATTCTCTAGGTCTTTGGCAATGCAAGCGCACCATTTTAGGACACTCTAATATTGTCTCATCAGTAGCGATCGACAGAGATAATTTATTTTTTGCTAGCGCCAGTTTTGACGATCGAATTAAATTATGGCAACCAAATACAGGACAGTTAATTTCGACACTACAAGGACACAGCGGCATGGTTCATTGTTTGTCCATAAGTCCCGATGGTAAAATTTTAGCTAGCGGGCATGGCGATAAAACGATTAAATTATGGGATTTAGGAACAAAAAAATTAATTTGCACGCTGGGCGATCGCTATTCCAAGCATTTAGGACAGATTTTAGCTGTTGCCATTAGTCCCGACGGTCAAATTTTGATTAGTGGTAGTACCGACAAAACTACCAAAATTTGGGAATTTAAAACAGGAAAAGAACTCTACACTCTGACAGGTTATCTCGGCGAAGTAACATCTATAGCAATTAGTTCTGATAACGATATTTTTGCTAGCGTTAGCTTAGAAAAACGTCTTAAAATTAGAAATATAAGCGATGGTAAGATAATTCGCTCGATTTCAGGAAATGCAAATGCTTTATCTGTTGCCATCAGTCCTAATTCAGAGATTTTAGCTACAGGAAACATAGATGGCACGATTCAATTGTGGAATGCGATCGACGGCAAAGAAATTGTTACTTTGACGGGACATACGGCAAGAGTTACAGGAGTTGTTTTTAGTGCTGACGGCAAAATTGTTAGTAGCAGTTGGGATAAAACAATTAAATTGTGGCAAGTAGATACGGGGAAATTAATTGAAACTTTAGAAGGACATGCAAAAGAAATTGTTTCTACTACCATTAGTTTAGATGGCAAAACGATTGTTAGCGGTAGTGCTGATGGCAGTATAAAAGTTTGGCAAAAACGATCGTTGACGTAAAGGTTTAGCCTTAATTGGTAGTGACATCACGACTTCCCCCCATCCCTGTTCCTTTTACTTCTGAGATAAAATAATCATTAATTACTTTCAAAATCGCTATCATTCATTCATTTCCAAAAAAGCCTCATGAGTAACACAAGTAACTTTCGCCAAGCGATTAAAGAGGTTAGAGGTCAAGGTATTCTCGGCCCTAATGTCATTCCCAATGCCTTACCCTATTTGGGTGGCGGACTAATTTTAACCGCATTGGGAACTTATGGTGGGTTGGGAATTATTAACACCAATCCAGGCATTTTTATGCCAACTTTTATCGTCGCTACGATCGCAGAAATTGCTCTGTTTTTCGTGGCTATTAATGTAGCTGAAAAAGGAAACAATAGCACCGCACTACCTTTACTCGCTCTTTATAGTCTTCTGTCGGGGTATACTCTAAGCGGTTTGGTTTATCTTGCTTTGGGTACTTCTGGCGTTGGTATCCCAGGCATCGGCATCGCAGCATTAGGCTGTGGTGTTACTTTTATCGTCGGTCGTCAAATTGGGTCAAAACTTTCCGAAAAAGATGGTTTGGCTTTAGCGCAAACCGTACAAATGGGAATGATTGCCTTATTTGTCGTTCTGATCGCTCAACTGCTCTTTGCTGTTTTTGGAGTTTATACTCCTAGCTGGCTAGAAATTGCTATCTCTGGTATTGGCGTTGCACTATTTACTGGTTCGGCAGTAGTTGACTTCTACATTTTGCCGAGAACTTATCGAGACGAACAGTATCTATCAGCAGCACTCTCGATGTATTTAACTTACATCAATTTGTTTGTATTTATTTTGAGACTTTTAATTGCTCTCAACAGTCGCGACTAGAAGGCGATCGTCAACTTTTTTGATGACTGAATAAATTAGTCAAAACTAAACGCAGATATTTAAATATTTGCGTTTAGTTTTTTTTGAGTATTCTTTAAAATCAATAATTTTTTATTTACCTAGTAAGTTTTACGTTTTAAAGTTATGAATATTGATACTGATGAGTTAAAACATTATAAAGATCGATAGTATTCAGCTCTAAAAAAGTAGTGGAGCAATTCGCATCGATTTTGTGAGGATGACTATAAGGTAACAACGGTAATGGTAGACCACATGTATCTTGCTTTAATCGAGCAAGGGGTGAATGTCTGGAATAGTTGGAAAAAAGGCAAAGAGAGTATTGTACCAAACTTTGCAGGCATCGACTTAAGTGGAGCCGATCTTAGCGGAATCGATTTCTCTCGCGTCAATCTTAGTAAAGCAGATCTTAGTGGTGCAGATTTAAGCAATGCCAATCTCAAAGGTTCTATTTGTAAAAATGCCAACCTTAGCGAGGCAAATCTTAGCGGTGCAGATTTGAGTGATGCCAACCTTAACGGTGCCGATCTTAGTAACGCTAACCTTTTTGAAGCAGAAGTCAGTCGAGCTAGCTTAGTAGAAGCAGATCTTAGTGGTGCTTCTCTTGACGATGCCAATTTTAGCGATGCCAATCTTCAAGAAGCGTTTTTAATCGGTGCTTCTCTAAATTATACTTATCTCAATCGTGCCAACCTTAGTAAAGCTAGTTCGATCGGCGCTAATTTTACTGGTGCTAACCCCAGTCATGCGATCGCGATCGAAATCGATCTCAGTTGTGCGAATCTGAGCGAAGCTAATTTTAGCAATGCCAACCTGACTAAAGCCAAGCTCAACGAAGCTAATCTGACTAAAACTAATTTTACTAGTGCCGATCTCAGCGATGCCGATCTCAGCAAAGTTAAGACACTCAATACCAAATTCAAAGAAGCTTGTCTGACAGGTATTTGTGTGCAAGATTGGACGCTTGGCGATGGCATTAATTTAGAAAATATCACCTGTGATTACATTTATTTGCGAGAAAACAGACAACAGCGTTCTCCAGATGGCGACGGTCAAAATTTTGCAGCGGGAGAATTCGAGCAAACATTAAAAAAAGGGAAGTAGGGTATTAGGGTAAGAACTTTCTCTACATGAGTAGTTGACAACTGGCTAAGTGCTAAACGCTAAATGTCGAGCGATCGATTAAAATAAGAAGTGAAGAAATGTAAACAAAATTTAGACAAATAGCTATAACCATGACTAGTCCTCAACCAAGCACAACTCCCAAACTTGAAGAACCCAAATTTGGATTTAATGAATATGCCGAACGTTTAAACGGTCGTGCTGCCATGATTGGTTTTGTTCTTACTTTAGTTATAGAGTATTTAACAGGTCAAGGTTTGTTGTCCTGGCTGGGCTTGCAATAATTTAGAAGGGCGATTAGGCAATTGGTTAAGACTTTTGTAGAGACGCGAAAGCGAAGCTCTCCCGTAGGGAGCAATTTCGCGTCTCTACGAATGCGTGACTTTGCCCGTTGCCCGTTGCCTAATCTCTACTCCCTAATTGGTATGTTGATTTGAATACTGTTAAGATAAGCTGAAATTAGATTCCTCTTAGTTTTTCGATCGAACCACGCGATGAACGCACCTTTGCCTCAATTTTTAAAAGCTGTATATAAAAAAGAGCCGATTACTAGCTTTTTGTTAATCTTAGGAGCGACAGACATAGCACTTGGTGGCTTGGAAGGGCAATGGACATTACTATCTTTTGGATTGATAATTGTACTGACGGCAGCAGGGCTGCGTTGGTGGCAAATTCAAAAAGCTCAAACTGTTTTGGTAAAACAGACCCCTAAATACGTTCTCCCGCCTAGCTCATCTCGTCCGCCATTACCCCTGCTAACAAGTGAAAAACGTCAAAGATGAGCGATCTAGCTCGGTTTGAAACTGTTGCAAATAGTTTTTTGCGATCGTGAAAAAACATTGGCATCAGAATTCAGTCGAGCAAAAAGTTTATTCAAATCGCCAGATAGATATATGAAGGGCAGAGTTCACAAAAGCAGGATCGGCTTGACGTTATTAATTTTTAGTATTATTGCAATCGCCGAGCAACATAAAAGTACAGCACAATCAATTTTACCAACAGCAAAATTAATCTCTACACTGCCAAAAGTAAAATCAACGCTAATTCCGCCGCCAGATTTTCAAACACAAAGTTTACCACAGCAAGAAACGCCGTCTGACGTAGAACCGTCGATTAATGCTTGGGATCGAGTCACACTGGTAAGAACCCTCGAAGGTTATAGCGCGCCAGTAGAATCGCTCGTTTTCAGTCGCGATGGTAAATTTATAATTGGTGGCGGTGGCGAAAACGATCCGCAATTGCGTTTCTGGTCGTTTAAAGATGGTAAACAATTGCAACAATTTCGCGCAGGGCGAACGGCTATTTTAACAATGGCAATAAGTCCAGATAATTCGACTCTCGTTAGCGGCGGCGAGGATGCGGGATTAAATCTTTGGAATTGGAACAATGGTAAATATCGCAGAGTATTTCTCGAACACTCAAATAGTATAACTTCTACTGCGATCGCTAACGATAGTCAAACTTTAATTAGCGGAAGTTTGGACGGTATTCGAGTCTGGGATTTGGGATCGGGTCGTCCTCTTTATACCTTGGCAGGATTGGGTAATGCAACAAGCGCACTTGCAGTTAGCGCCGACGATCGACTGCTTGCTAGCGGTACTCCCGATGGTCGAGTTAAATTTTGGAATTTGCGGACGGGAACTTATATTTCTGAGTTTTTCGCGCATCAACAAGCGATCGTAGGAACAGTTTTTACTAACGATGGTAAATTAATTACCGCTTCATCCGATCGCACTATTAAAATTTGGGATTTGAAATCGAGAAAACTCCTCAAAACGCTCAACGCCCATCAAGGAAGCATCAGGGCGATCGCATTCAACCCCGACAACCAAACTTTAGCCAGTGCGGGCAACGATGGTATTTTCTTGTGGAATATTTCTAGTGGGGAATTATTAACAAAAATCAGCGATCGTCTCGATTGGATACAATCTCTAGCATTTAGTCCAGACGGTCATTTTCTAGCTAGTGGTAGCTATGATGGTACGGTGAAAATTTGGCAAGATGCTTTTGCGGGGAATAGGAAGTAGGGAAAAGTAGCAAGTAGCAAATTATTACTTTTGTAGAGACGCGAAATTAGCCTAACGGCACGGCTTCGCCTACGCGTCTCTACGAATGCGTGACTTTGCCCGATGCCCAATGCCCAATGCCCGTTGCCCAATGCCCGTTGCCCCACACCCTATGAACCATAAGTAGATATAATAGTTTCCGTTACTAGCTTGACAATTGCTTAATTTTATATACTTAATGCTGCTAACGGATGAATTGCTGCTGAATTATAAACGCTGCCAGCGTCGAACTTTTTTAGATGTCTGTGGTAATCCTCAAAATAGAGAACCAGATAAAGACTTTTTACTAAAATTACGACGAGAAAATCGCGCTCATATCGATCGAGTTTTGATAAAACTCGATCGCGATTATCATCGAGTTGAAACACCTTACCGAGATTGGCAAACTAAGGCTAAAGAAACTGAGTATTTGATGCAGCAAGGGGTAGAATGTATTTATGAAGGAGCGTTGGCTTTAAATGTTTCCCAGTTAGATTTATTTGCTGAAGAACTGACATTTGAAGATGTAACGGCGATTGGCTATCCCCAATTACTGATCAAACAAGTAGGTAAGTCGAAATATGGCGATTGGTTTTACGTTCCGATTAGCGTTAAACTCGGTCGTCGTCCCAAACCAGAATATAAGCTCATTGCTGCTTTTCACGCTCACCTACTAGCTTGCATTCAAGAAACGAAAAAACTCACCTCTCAAATAATTTTAAAAGATTATCAAACCTATACGGTTAATTTAGAACAGTGGATACCAAAAACCAAGCAAACAATTGTTGATTGTCTGCAAGTTTTGAACCAATCCGAAAAACCAGAAGTATTTATATCTCGTCAGCGCTGCAATCTCTGTCACTGGTATGATTATTGCTATCAAGATGCAAAAACTCAACAACATCTTTCTTTAGTTCCTGGAATTACTCCCCATCGTTACGAACATTTACAAGCAAAAGGGATAGTTACTCTACAAACCTTAGCAACTGCTTCTGCTAGCGAACTTGGAGAAGTATTGGGTTTTGAGATTGCTTCGGATTTAATTCAGCAAGCTCAATCTTTGTTGGAAAATCTGGCAATGCTGAAATGGAGTTACGATTCTAGTTTTCATTCTACTATTGCCGATACTTCCATAGAACTCTATTTTGACATTGAAGCAGAACCAGAGCGCAATGTCGATTATTTACTCGGAGTTTTATTGCTCGATCGCTCCAAGAATGAAGAAATATTTTATGCTTTTTTAGCAGAAACGCCTGAAGAAGAAGAAAAAGTTTGGAATAATTTTTTAAGTTTAGTCGCTTTGTACGATCGCGCGCCGATTTTTCATTACTCTGAATATGAAGTGGAAACGATTTTGCGTTTGGCTGCTTTGTATCGCACCCCCAACAGTCAAATTGAAGCGATTTTGTCTCGCTGTATCGATTTGCATTGGCATGTCACAAATTCGGTTACTTTGCCGGTAGAAAGTTATTCTCTCAAAGCTTTGGCTAATTGGTTGGGGTTTGAATGGCGCGATCGCAGTGCTAATGGCGAACAATCTGTTTGCTGGTACGATCGCTGGCTGGAAACTGGCGATCGCGATTTATTAGAATCGATTTTACGCTACAACGAAGATGATTGTAGCGCTACCCTTCATTTAAAGGAATGGTTGGTTCGCTTTCTTGCCAGTCATCATTAAGCGGGCAAAGTCAGAAGTCGTGACGTTCAGAAGTCGTGACGTAAAAAATTCCCTATTCACGCTTCCCCTAGCCCCTAATCCCTAATCCCTAATCCCTATTCACGCTTCCCCTAGCCCCTAATCCCTAATCCCTATTCACGCTTCCCCTAGCCCCTAACCCCTAACCCCTAGCCCCTAATTCAAAGATTAGAAGACAATTTGTCTTGAAATTTTTGAAGATAATTTAGTGTATCTGCGATCGCAACTGAAGCATCTTGTAAGCCTCGATTAGTTAAATTTGAAGTTTGTTCGCCGCGATCGCATAATTCTTCAGCTTGACGCAAAGCTACAAGTGAATTTTCAAGTTCTTGTTGATAAGCAACTTCGACGTATTCTTGCATTCTTTTATTTAAATCGTTATATAGAGTTTGCAATTGTTCGGTTAAAGCTTTTTTTATTTCTGGTAGAGTTTTTTGTAACTGTTTTTGATAGTGTAGAGATTCTTTTGAATGTCCCGATTCCTTGACTAAATGAATCAAAGGTGCGACAAAAAAGTTTAAGTGAAAAGAATGAAGTATCCAATCTACCGTATCCAATAACGACCAATGTTGTTCGATCGCAAATTGTCCGATACTTTCTTTGGCTATTTCAATTTCGATTAAAGCTTGAATTTCCTTAGATATCGAACTAGTTTCTTTTTCGACTATCTCTAGCGCCAGCGCTCGATCGGCATCCAAACATCGTTCGATCGCCATTCGTAACAAATCAGTTAGAAAAAAATGATAGTGACGTTGAAGATCGGCGATTTTAAAATTGGCAATTTGTGCGATCGCTTCTGTTTCCAAACGTTCCAAAAATTCATCTAGCCAAACTTCGGCGCGATCGAGCAGTTGCTGCATCTGCTTGTCAATTTCTTGTTTGTGTCGTTCGATTTTGACAGACAATTGTGAAGAACGATTTTCGCAAGATGCGATCGCTTTGCCCAATTGTACTCGATCCGATTGTAGTACTTGACGCAACAAAACTAGATTGGATTGCCAGCGACGCAAAGAATCTTCCATTTCGCTGGTGGTGCGAGATAATTGAATCAAATCGCGGTTGAGTAAAATTGACTCTCCTAAAGCTTCGCGAAACATTTGAAATTGTTTCTCTAGCGTAATCGATCGCTCTGGTGAGGGTCGATCGAGCGATTGCAAACGACAGAATTCATCGTAGGCACTCAAACCAAAAACTCTAGCTTGGGGAAAAACGGAAGTAATTTTGGCTGTGGTAGATTGTAAAAGTCTTTCTGCTTCGCGATCGCTGCGAGCAAAATCAAGGGCGTTGAGAACGAAGAAAAGCTTGGGAAAATCTTGAGGAAAGACGGAAAGACTCAAAAAAGCTCGTTCGCTTTGAGATAGGGGCGAAAGTGCAGAGATAACAACGATGACGGCATCGGCTTTTTTTAAATAGTCACTAATTTGGCGATCGAAGCGATTAAAAATATCTGCCGTCCCTGGAGTATCTATCAAACGCATACCTTTAAGCCAAGGTAAAGGTGCTTTGATATTCAAATGCGAAACTGGTTTGGGTAGTTGCTCGAGCGTGGGAATGAGTCGTTCTGAGTGTAATTGTTTTGGTTCGAGTTTAACTTTGCCGCCCGAAAGCAAACAAGCTTCTATTTCAAAGCGATCGCCGTAGCTAATTTCGTTAATCGTAACCGTTTCGGGAGTAACGTTAGTAGTAACTACGTGTTTGCCCAACAAAGCATTTACCAGAGTGGATTTTCCCCTCTTAAAATTACCGATTAGCACTAGAGAAAAATCTTTTTGCATGCGCTCTGTGAGACGATCTTCTTGAGTAAGAATTTGTTTGCTCAACTCTTTGCCGATCGCTCCCCTAATCACCTCTGTCTGCATTCCTAAAGAAAATTCAAGCAGAAGTTCTCTAAATTCTTTATTTAAATGCTCTAAGTCGTATTTTATTTTTCGATCGAACATTGTTTGTTGATTGTTCATCGTTCATGGTTCATGGTTCGTTGTTCATAGCCAATCGCTTGCTTATTTACTCCCTATCCCCTATCCCCTAAATATAAGTCAAAAGTCAAGAGTCAAGAGTTAAGAGTTTAACAGCCGTTTATTTAAATTTTTGAGCAAAATTAAATATTTTTGTACTAGTTGCTTTTGACTTTTGTACGGGAGGCGGTTGTGGCGAGGAGGACACTCCTGGCGAGGAAACCTCGCTCCTTTGAAGTCCGTGTTTCCGAGTCCTGTGACCGGAGGTTTCCTCCGGTCTTTAAAGGACGTTCGTCACCAAGGAGTCCGCCGTGCGGGTTTGGCAGATAAACTATCGGTTTCAACCGACAATTGAAGAACAAAACCCGCCCCTACGACTAACTTTTGACTTGAACCCTATCCCCTATCCCCTATCCCCTATTCCCTATCCCCTATTCCCTTTCAAAAACAAACACAAGCGATCGTCGATCGCTTACAATTAATTAGCACTCTCGTTCTAAGAGTGCTAAATTTGCTAGTGGAGATCCAAGCAAACTCATATACATCTATGGCTAAACTTATTTCTTTTAATGAAGAATCGAGACGTGCTTTAGAAAAGGGCGTAAATGCTCTTGCTGATGCCGTCCGTATTACACTTGGCCCCAAAGGGCGCAACGTTTTGCTCGAAAAACAATACGGCGCACCCCAAATCGTTAACGATGGTATCACGGTCGCCAAAGAAATTGAACTAGAAAATCCTTTAGAAAACACTGGCGCAAGATTAATTCGTGAAGTTGCTTCTAAAACCAAAGATATTGCTGGCGACGGTACGACTACCGCTACTGTAATCGCCCAAGCACTAGTCCGAGAAGGTTTGAAAAACGTAGCCGCAGGAGCAAATCCCGTAGCGCTCAAAAAAGGTATGGATAAAACCATTGCCTTCTTGGTTGATGAAATTGAAGCCATTGCCAAACCAATAGAAGGTGCGGCGATCGCTCAAGTTGCTACTGTTTCTTCTGGAAATGATGAAGAAATCGGCAAAATGATCGCCGAAGCCATGGAAAGAGTCACCAAAGACGGCGTAATTACCGTTGAAGAATCGAAATCTTTAGCTACAGAATTAGATGTAGTTGAAGGGATGCAGCTCGATCGCGGTTACATTTCCCCTTACTTTGTCACCGATCAAGAACGTCAAGAAGTTAATTTTGACAATCCTTTGATTCTGATTACTGACAAAAAAATTGGCTCGATCGCCGATTTAGTTCCCGTACTCGAAAAAGTTGCTCGTGCGAGTCAACCTCTTTTAATTATCGCTGAAGATGTTGAAGGCGAGGCGTTGGCTACTTTGGTTGTCAATAAAGCCAGAGGCGTTCTCAACGTAGCTGCAATTAAAGCGCCTGGTTTTGGCGATCGCCGCAAGCAAATGCTACAAGACATCGCCATATTAACTGGTGGCGGTTTTATTTCTGAAGAAGTAGGTTTGGGCTTAGAAAACATATCGATGGATATGTTAGGCAAAGCGCAAAAAGTTACCATCGATAAAGAAAATACTACCATCGTTGCTGGTGATGGAAGAGCAGATGAAGTTAAAAAACGCATCGGTCAACTTCGCAAACAATTAGAAGAAACCGATTCGGAATACGATGCCGAGAAAATTCAAGAGCGAATTGCTAAACTAGCTGGTGGTGTTGCTGTTATCAAAGTAGGTGCAGCTACCGAAACCGAACTCAAAGATCGCAAACTCAGAATTGAAGATGCTCTAAATGCTACCAAAGCCGCAGTAGATGAAGGCATCGTTCCTGGTGGCGGTACGACTTTGATTCACTTAGCCAAAAAAGTGATCGAATACAAGTCGCAGTTGAACGACAATGAAGAAAAAGTTGCCGCAGAAATCGTCGCTAAAGCACTTGAAGCACCTTTACGCCAATTAGCAGATAATGCTGGTGTTGAAGGTACTGTCATCGTCGAAAAAGTTCGCAACACCGAATTTAACATCGGCTACAATGCCCTAACCGATAAATACGAAGATATGATTGCTGCTGGCATCATCGATCCAGCTAAAGTAGTTCGTTCGGCACTTCAAAACGCCGCTTCGATCGCTGGCATGATCTTAACCACTGAAGCTTTAGTCGTCGAAAAACCCGAGAAACAAGCTGCTGCACCCGACATGGGCGGCATGGGCGGCATGGGCGGTATGGGCGGCATGGGCGGTATGGGCGGCATGGGCGGCATGGGCATGATGTAAGCCTAAGCTAGCCTTTTAGCCATACCGATCGTCTTGCCATAATCAATTCAAGCAGTCTGTTGCGATCGACAGGCTGCTTTGTTATAGTCAACAGCATTCCGCGATCGGACACCCTAATCCCTGTTCCCTGTTCCCTCTTTTTAAATCACGTCAAATTGATGACAAACAACAGCAAACACCGCTGCTATAATTGTTATGCCAATGGCAAGAGCGGGGTGTTGACCTTGACTGACGGCAAAAGTAGTAACGATGCCAGCACCAACAGAAGCAGTAGCAGCAGCGCCTAGCAAATCCTTATCAGCTTTCTTTCTATACATAATTTTGCGATCGAGTAGCTAAAAAGACTTAAAAAAAAGTTTTTTCGTTTAATTGCGTTTCAAGAAAGATATCACTACCGCGATCGCTAAAGATAAGAAAACTTAAATTTTGCAATTAAGATTTAAAATCGGTCATTTTTCTTAATAAAGGGAATAGGGAACAGGGAACAGGCAAAATGTTCGTTGCTACTATTTAAATTTGGAATCACAGAAGCAATCGCCATTCGCCCTTACACATAATTAATGTATTACATTCTTCTTTTAAATCGATCTAAAAATAGAAGACAAATTTGTCTACAACAGCAATCAACATTTGATTGTGAGAGCGATCGCCTGAAAATATTTTCTGGTTAGTTATTTTGGCTATATTCAAATAACTTTAAGGAAACTTCATATAAATGTCTACAAATTCACAATTTATTAACAAAGTTGTTCAACTTGTCAATCTTGAGCGTGCTAAATTACGCCTCGATCCCTTGCAAATAGACGCTCAATTATCGAATGCCGCTCAACAACACAGTCAAAACATGGCTAACAAAGACTTTTTTAGCCACACGGGTAAAGATGGTTCTTCTCCTTTTACTCGCATTAAGCAAACTGGCTACTTATTTTCTACAGCAGCCGAAAACATCGCCGTCGGCTACGGAACGCCCGAAGCTGTTGTCAAAGGATGGATGGGTAGTAGCGGTCATCGATCTAATATTCTTAATGCCAACTTTACAGAAATTGGTGTTGGTTACGAATATCTTGCCAACGATACGGGCATGGTTAATTATCATAATTACTGGACTACCACATTTGGCGATCCCTTATAAAACTCTGGCGATCGGTCTTTGCGATCGCACGTTGAATTGTAGAGTAGGGCGATCGCTGTTTTTTTCAACTGTAATTTGGAAGCGATCGATTAAAAAAATTAAAAGAAGACGCGATCGCTGTATAAAAACGGAAATTTTGGCAGCGATCGCTCTTTTTTAACTTGGAATCACAGAAGCAATCGCCATCGATCGAAGCGCAACATCTTCGCAATCCTATGAAAGATAAGCCTTAAGCTTTAATGTGAGATTTATTATTTTGGATGGGTATTTTAAATATAGCGGCTTTATTGACTGTATAAGCCCCAATTAAAAGTTTTAAATCAAATATTTAGCCTATTTGCAAAAAGAGAATAAAAAATGCCCGTCGGATTGCCCGAATTCGTGGAAAATCCCGAACCACGTTGCCCAGTAATCTTGCTTTGCGATACCTCTGGTTCGATGCAAGGAGAACCAATCAAAGCCTTAAATAGAGGACTAGCTGACTTTAAAACAGACGTAGCTGCGAGTAGAAGTAGCACTGATTACTTTTGGCCCAGTACGGATAATACAAGACTTTACCACCATCGATAATTTTAAATCGCCAGAATTAAAAGCAGATGGTACAACCCCAATGGGTGAAGCAATTGAATCTGCATTGGATTTGTTGGAACGTCGCAAAGAAACCTATAAAGCTAACGGCATTCAATACTATCGTCCTTGGGTATTTTTAATCACAGATGGCGCACCTACCGATAATTGGCAGAATGCAGCCTACAGAGTCAGACAAGCCGAAGGCGATCGCAGAATGTTATTTTTTGCCGTTGCTGTAGAGGGTGCAGATCTAAATACTCTCAAACAAATTGCACCAGTAGAACGTCCACCTGTAGTGTTAAACGGGTTGGATTTTAGTTCGATGTTCCAATGGCTTTCCACTTCGATGAAACGGGTTTCTTGCAGTCAAGTCGGAGGTTCGATGGTTGCCTTACCTGCTGTGGGATAGGGTCAAATTACAACTTAGATAGTGAGAAAATTTTATGAGTTGGAAAGCGATCGCCCGTTCTGCGATTGGAACGAGTCATCAAAAACAACAAATGCCTTGTCAAGATTATGGAAGCTGTCAAATTTTTGACAATCTAATTATCGGCGCGGTAGCAGATGGGGCTGGAAGTGCTAAATATGCCGATCTTGGCGCTAAGTTAACAGTTAAAACAGCACTTAAATATCTTACAGCCAAAAAAATTGAAGAATGGTCGATCGAGAAAAAACCTTTTTGGCAATTAAACTCTCACCCTTTTTCTGAGAAAGATGCAAGAAAACTCTTTACCGAGACTATAAATCGAGTAAGGAGTGTTTTGCAAAAACAAGCAGCAAACGATGATTATTCTATTGAGGACTTAGCTTGTACCTTGGCGATCGTTGTAGCTACTCCCAATTGGCTTACAGCGATGCAAATTGGCGATGGTTTTATTGTCGTGCGCGATCGCGAAGAAGATGTTCGACTGCTTTTTTCCCCAGATAAAGGGGAATATATCAACGAGACAACTTTTGTTACTTCAATAAATGCTTTGGAGGCGATGCGGGTATCGGTGCAATTCGGTCATCCTGAATTTGTTTGTGTTTCAACCGATGGACTCGAAAGACTAGCAATTCGTATAAGCGACTGGACACCGTTTACTCCCTTTTTTCAACCGCTAGAAGAATATTTGCGGGAAAGCGATCGGCTAGAAGAGGAAGACGAATACTTGATGGACTTCCTTAATTCTGACAGGCTCAATGCCCGTACTGACGACGATAAAACTCTACTTTTGTGCTTGTATGATAATTCTTCTCACTCGCGCTAGTAACAATCAACCAGTTTCTCTAACTAAACAGCTTGCTAGTAGTGGTGAAGGAGAAGTATGGGAAACTAATCTCAATGGTCATCTAGCCAAAATTTACCACAATCCAACGATCGAGCGGATCGAAAAACTAAAGGTGATGCTGGCTAATCCACCAGTCGATCCGATGTTGAAACACAATCATATTTCTATTGCTTGGCCGAAAGAGTTACTCAAAGATAGTAGTGGTAATAATGTCGGCTTTTTAATGTCAGCCATAAAAGATAGTCGGGAACTTCCTAGTGTCTATCATCCCAGTCTACGTAAAAGGAAAGCCCCTGGATTTAACTGGTATTATCTCCACGTCACCGCGCTTAATACTGCCTGGATTATTCAAGCCATTCACGATAAAGGCTATGTTTTGGGCGATATTAAACCACAAAATATTTTAGTAAACGATCGTGCTTTGGTGGCGGTAATTGATACGGATTCTTTTCAAGTGCGCGATTCCCAGACAAGAAAAGTATATCGTTGCACTGTTGGTTCGGAAGGTTTTACGCCTGTTGAATTATTGGGAAAAGACTTTACAAATATCGAGCAAACGGAAATACACGATCGCTTTCGTTTGGCAGTATTGATTCATTATCTATTGTTTGGCTATCATCCTTTTTCAGGAGAATGGAAAGGTTCTGGTGATTCTCCCGAACAAACAGAACTAATTGGCAAAGGTTATTGGTATGGCGGTCAAAATAGTTTAATTGGCGCGAGTCAAAATACTATTCCTTTAGATGTCGTTCATCCAGAAGTAAAGCGATTATTTCTCAAATGTTTTAACGAGGGACATTCAGCACCGCATTTACGTCCTACTGCTGAAGATTGGCATAATGTTTTACAGGTTGCGATTAATAATTTAACTGTATGTGGCAAGATAGATAGTCATCATTACAGTCGGACTTATGGTAAGTGTTATTGGTGCGAAAGGAAAGCTAAGTTAGGTGTTGATATCTTTCCTGGTGTCGTTAGTAATCAAATTTTAAAAGAGTCTGCTCAAATAAAGTTAATCAATGAAAATGGAACAAATAATCTTTCTAAATCTATTTCACTACAAAATCATTCAACAGTAGTTCAGAATACAAAAAATTCTTCTCGAATTTCCAAAAAATCTGCTTCTCAACCTTTAAGTAATTCTACTTCATCATCTTACGAAACTATTGGTGAAATCATAGAAATAGTAATATTTGGAGCTATTTGTGGCGTATTCGTTTTTGGATTCTACATAATAATTATTTTAGTCGTGAGTATGGTAGGGATTACATTACTGTACCAATTTTCAAGATTTTTTAAATGATTCTCAAGATTCTCGATCTGATTTTGCATAGATTGATGCTGAGATTGAGATTCTAATTCTTGCTTAACTTGTGTTGTAATATCTCTTTCTATTTTTTCTTTAAGCTGTAAGCAAAGTCTTCTACTAGCAAATATCGCCCCAATTCCTCCTACAGAACCTCTTGCCAAAAAGATTTTGGGATTGTTAGATGGCATTAATCCTATTAATCCACTAACTACCATTGCAGCAGCAGCAGCTAAAATACTTTCTTGAATCAATTTATGAGTCATTACACGAAAAACTTGCTATAAACTTGATAATTCAAGATTATTATTTAATCTTGTTTTTTCTTTAGTTATTACAATTTATATATTCAGATTCAACGTTAATCTGCGATCGCAATCTGTAAAGCTCTCTTAAATGCGATCGCTCTATATCGAGATAAATTTAATACTTTTGCTGCGATCGCACTTTGGATTTCAAGATAAGGTTATCGCTGTTTTATTTTGAACTAGGGCGATCGACTTTCAAGAAAAAGAATGAAGCGCTCTTTTTACAATAAGTTACGCACAGCAAAATTTAAAATTAATTAATTTTGACGATAGTGTTTACTTTAAACCATTCATTTCAGTTACTAAAAAATCTTTATTAATGGCATTTATTTCTGACTGAATTTCTAAATCTTCAGCCATTGCTCTTAGTTGCATTTCCATGTCACGATTGCTAATTCGATCGATATTTTTTTTTATATTTTTAGTAAATAGTAAAAAGCCTAATACTTCTTCTACCAAAGAGTCTGGTGCTTGTTCGATTTCTTTGATTAGTTTTTCTCTTTCATTCATAGCGATCGCGGGTAATTAAAAAGTAGTTATCGATCGCGATCGTAACACTAATTAACTGAATGAATGTAGTGCGATTGCGTTTGCTCTTTTTCAAAAGAGAAATACTAGGCGCGATCGCACTTTGGATTTTTTCGTCTTGCGATCGCGGCATTTTCAAACTGAAATTTGGATGAAATCGCTTGAACTATTTAAATAAAAGCGCGATCGCTATCTACATAGAAAAATGTATTATTTACAAAGGAATCCAAGCAAGTTGATTTCTCCATTCTTCTGCTTCGGTAGTTTCCCAAATTAAAATCAAATCTTCTGCCAATTCTCTTACAGTTGCTTTAGGACGCAGCCAAAATAATCCCCAAATACAGCCACCATTAGCCCAATGTGCTTGCAAATGCTCTGGCTTACTGTTTCGATTATCTGTTAACAAGATACGCTGCGATCGCTCTAAATAAATCAATATTTCTGGATCTATCGTTCCCAAAGCTGGCATACCTGGATCGCCTACACGCAGTACATCAACTTCAGGGTTGAGACGAAATATTGCTAACTTAAGCCGAGGCGACAAATTTTTGTCTAGAAAGAAACGCACTTTCATTTTTCGCTTATTTTTGTTTCCAAACGTCTAGCTTTTTCTGCTTTTAAGCGTTGCACTAGAGGTGAAGGATTTGCAGTCCATTCCTGATAGTGTTTTTCTCGTTCCTCTGCTAAGCCTAATAAATATAAATCGATTTGCGAGCGATTACGTAAATAGTAAGTAATGGTAGTGTAAATTTCTTCCAAGCTTAAAGTAGGTAAGTTAGTAAGGATTTCTTCTGGTGTATATCCTTCTAGATAATATTCAAGTACATTATCGATACCGATTCGATGTCCTTTAAGACGAATATCATTGGAGGAAAGAAACTCAAAATAATTTTCTAATGTCGTAGTTGAAAACATCAATTATTCTAAAATCGTAATCTAGTTTTTCGCTATTAACTCCATTATCTCTTTTTACAGAAGCGATCGCTTTTTACTAAGATTAATTTAATGCCGATGGCGCGATCGTGCCTAGTGAAAAGAAGACGCGATCGCACTTTAGATTTTAAGCTAGGGCGATCGCTTTATTGTTGAAATCGTCAAATAATTAAAATAGATAAAAAAAAGTAAGCTAATAATAATGACTCAAGCTCAATTTAATTTAGAAAAATCAGAAATTCAATTTCTTTAATCGTTATAGAGAGTATAGATTTCGCGCTCGCAATAAATTAGTTCCTGCTGTATTGAAAAAATTCAAAGAAGAGTTAGAAACTCGTAATTTAGAAAAAGTTGTCGAGCGACAATTATTCGTTTAAATTCTGTATTACACAATTAATCATAAACTTCTCTACGATGCCCAATTCGATCGATGAAAATTATTTTTTCTTCTCGGCTAAATTCATAAATTACCCGATAATCACCGACTCTCAATTTGAAAAACCCTGATAAATCAGCCGTTAATGGCTGTGGGGAGATCTCATCAAAGTTTTCAGCCAGCCAATTAATTTTATTCACAATCCGCTTACGAACGGATTAAGTTAATTTTTCTAGGTCGGAAAAGGCTTCTGGTTCGTACTCGACAACATAACTCATCAGTCACTCAAATTTAATCTCTGCATAACCTCTTCTGTTGAAATGCCGCGAACTCCTGTTTCTCTGCGTTTGCGAATTTCTAAAAGCTGTTGTTTAAACTCTTCTTTAATAGTTTTACCCTCATCAAGGTCTGGTAAAAATTCTTCTAGAGTTTCCTTGACGGTTTCTCGTATTAGGATTTTGAATTCATCAAGGGTTAGATCCTTAACTTGCATAGTTGAGACTGTAACATGACGTTTTTAAGTTAAGTGTAATCGATGGATATGAGATCGCACTTTGGATTTTTTCGTCTTGCGATCGCCGTTGACTGATTTAATTTAAGTCAATGGGGCGATCGATCGCGCCTAGTGAAAAGAAGACGCGATCGTAATGTTAATTAAATCGTCTTAGGCTTAGATATTTCCCTAGCAGAAATAATTTTAACTTTGCCTTCTCGATCGGCAATAGCAATTGATTCACCTTTTTGGCGATGATTTTCTATAGCTTTATCTACTGCTTGTTGAAATATTAGACTAATTTTATCAGTATCAGAAAAATCAATGTTATTCATAGTTAATAATTTGATACCAAATATCCGATCGAATAATAGTAGTTGTTTGATTATTATTATTAGAGAAAGCAATTAATTGATTATTACTAGAATTATTATAAACTTGCCAACGATCGGCTAGCTTACTATATATTTCCAGAAAGTTTTTTCTACCTCTAGAATATCGACGACGAATGACATCTTCAGGTATATTATGACCTCCGCTGGCTACTCTTAGAGCTACTCTAGCAATAGCTAGTTCGACACTATTTAACCAAACATATATGAGATTAATTTTATAACCTTGAGTTTGGCATTGTCTTAAAAACGGTGCAAAGGTACGTGCTGCTAAGGTAGTCTCAAAAGCAAAATCTACTTTTTGTCGTGCTAAAGTTTTTAGTCGCTCTAGCATAATTCTACTGGCTTGAATGGCAACTCGATCGGGATAATCGGCATCAAGTTCGGCGGCAATAATATCGGCGTTGATAAATTCTATATTGCCAAAGTTGGGAAATATATTTAAAGCAAAGGTGGTTTTTCCCGAACCATTACAACCTCCAATTACATAAATTTCTGGCATTTAATAATTATTAATTAAAGATTATTGCGATCGCTTAATAATTCTCGGATTATTTGTGGCAATTTTTTAGTTTCTTCTCGATAGGTTAATTGCAATAATTGAAATCCCATTTTCATCACGCGATCGCGCAGCCTGCACGGAGTGCAATCGCGATCGAATATAGCTGATAATTGTTCGACAGAATAAATACCACCAAAAGCTTCTTTTGCTGCTTCTAAGTTAGCTAATTCTATTGCTTCTTCTAAATAATTATTCTAGTCATTCTTTTTTGTTAGCCGACTGGAGGATAGGTACTAAAAATAAAAATAGCAACGGCGATCGCTGCCAAAAAAGCCTCAACAATATTACCAAATAACAATCCGACTACCATTCCCAAACTAACTTTAGCCGATTGAACGATTCTGGCATTAAATTCTAAATTACTACGATAGAAAAACTCGCCCATGAATCCTCCCAAAATCGCGCCAAAAAACACCCCTAGCAATGGCCCACCAAAAAAGATCGCTGGCAGCAATCCTAAAAAGCCCAAAACTATACCTGCGATCGCGCCAAATTGCGCCCATTTGCTAGCGTTAGTTTGTTTTGCGCCCCAATAAAGAGCTAAATAGTTAACTAGTGCGCTTAAAATTAATACAATAAAAATAACCACAAAAGACCAACCAATCCCTGCAAATTTGGTGGCAACACTCCAAACAAGAATTGCACCTAAAATTAAACTAACTCCAGGTAATACCGGTACGAAAGTACCGACAACGCCGACTAACATGACGGCTACTAAGATCCAGTAAAGAAGAGTGAGAGACATAGGTAGGGGATAGGGGCTAGGGAATAGGGGATAGGGGCTAGGGGCTAGGGGCTAGAAAATAGGGAGTAGGGGACAGGGGACAGGGGCTAGGGAATAGAAAATAGGTGACAGGGGCTAGGGAATAGGGAATAGACAAAATATAATTACCAATTATTAATTGCCTATTAATCATTCTTAGAACTTTAGGAATTTATCGAAAATTTGGGTTGAAAACCTCGTCCTTCTAGGACGACTTTAAATGCTTTACTTTTCATGCAAAATTTGGTAATTTTTTTTTTACATTGGTTTCTCACCAGCTACAATGCAAGGGCCTAAGTGAAATACCTAGTAGTAGGGGCGACATAGTGTAGGAAAGAGCTGAACCTTGACAATTGGTAGGGGGGTTGTATCCAGAAGGAAGATGTATAATCTGAAACCTTGGGTATGTAAAATCAATTAGGTTAGGTTGTACAGAACTTTTGTTCCTTGTACAAAGGCTGCGGCGGGGCGCGTCGTTGCCTCTAAACTAAATTGCCTGTGGAGATGATCTAGCAGGGTCAGTGCCTGTGGGAGAATGCTTGACGTTCGTTTGCACCAAAGTGGGCTAGTTAAGAATCTGTGAAGCAGGAAACCTAAAGAGCGATCTTTAGAATCACCGCACTTTTAGGGCGGTGAGAACGTCAAAGGCGAGATAAAACATTTTGAGAAAATCTCTGTTTGCCTTGTTCTAAGTTAGAGGGGATGCCTCTGGGAAAATTTTGAGTAATTAATTCTTTTAATTGAACTAATCTATTGCCTGGATCGGGATGAGTGCTAAAAAATTCTGGCTGTTGGTTATTCGCTCGCGCTGAATTAAGAATTTGCATTAGTTCTATAATTCCTTTTGGATCGTATCTCGCCTCGCTCATAAAACGCAATCCCAGGCGATCGCTTTCTAATTCATCTTGTCTGCCATACCTAAGATTGAGCATTTGATTGACAGCTTGAGCGATTACTTGTGCGTTTCTAGAGTTTCCGTAATTGTCACTACCAGCAATCCCCACAGCACCAACTATAGCAGCCCCAAGCTGTTGTTTGGCAAGATGTTCGGAACCGTGTCTACCGACAACATGACCGATTTCATGTCCGAAAACACCTGCTAACTGCGCTTCAGAATTGAGACGACTTAATAACGCGGTGGTAATAAAAATCTGCCCTCCTGGTAGGGCAAAAGCATTAATAGTTTTAGGATCTGAAATTAAATGAAATTCGTAAGGATAGGGAATTTTGGCAGCCGCCGACTGTTTGACAATACGCTGCCCGACATTATTAAGATATTGATATATAGCTGGATCTGTATCGATGCGACCGTTATATTGCGAAGCTATTTGTGGTAGAGATTGTCTTCCTAACACAATTTCTTGTTGAGGTGAAAGCTGCACTCGCTGCCTCTCGCCCGTCACTGGATTATCAGAGACATTCCCGTAATAATTAATTAATCCGAATAAGGCAAATACAAGACCTATGGCAAGACGAATTAATAAATTGAACACTTATCTAGACCTATTTTTCGATCGCGCACATCTTACCATAAATCAAACTAAAAAATTAGTTTAAAATACAAATTGCGATCGTTAAATTCTCTTAAATTCGGGCTTTGCCATCTTGTTTAAACACGTCTGCGATTTTTTTACTAGTTTTATTTGTAGTATTTTTTTAATGCATAAATTCTAAACTAATTCGCTCTAAAACGTTTTTTAAAAAAGTAGCTGCCTCGCGATTGCCAGCTTTTTCCATCTTGCTAGAAACTAATTCCATGAGTAAAACTAGACTTTGGTCGATTAGTTTTTGGTTATTAGATAAGATTTTGTTGGTTTGTTGTGGATAAGTTAACAATAGACTAATTAGATTACGGCGTGGAGAAATGCATTGTTCTGCCATATAAAACTCCTGAATAAATTTTTACATAATTAATTTGATTGATGAACTAACATACGATCGAATTTTCAGTTTTATGCAGTAAAAGGAAACAGAAAAACTCTGAAGAAAAAAAACTTTAGACTTCAGAGTTTGGCAGATTGACTGTTTCCTATTGCTTATTTAATATGCATCTTGTAGTTCGTAGAAATCGGGAGAGATATAATCTTTACGAAGAGGCCAACCCACCCAATCTTCTGGCATTAAAATACGTTTGAGGTCGGGATGTCCTTCATAAATAATCCCAAACATATCGTAGCTTTCGCGTTCTTGCCAGTCGGCTGCTTTCCAAATCCAGTAAACTGAAGGAACTCTGGGATTTTCTCTAGGCAAAAAGACTTTTAGTCTAACTTCTTCAGGGCGATCGGCATTATCGTTTACCTTAATCAAATGATAAAAGCTGACTAACTCTTTTCCCGCTCCTAAATCGAAAGCACCTTGACATTGAAGGTAATTAAAACCGTAGGCGTAGAGAGCAGTGGCGATCGGAATTAAAAATTCTGGCTCTACTTTAATTAATTCTACGCCGCTATGGTCTGATTCGAGAGCTTCGTTATCAAAACCATTTTCACTCAGCCAACTAGAAACAATGCCAGCAGGAACTAATTGAGTAGTTTCCAATTGTGCTTCGCCATTGGCATTTGCTGGGGTACTTTCTTCAGCCACGATCGATCTTCTCCTTTTGTACTTGTTCTAATGCGGTTGAAACTGGCATTCCCATCGCTTCAGTTAGTTCTTTGGGTGGTACATGACGAGTTGCTGATTGTAGATACTTACCAGTGGTTACTGGTGCTATCAAAGTCATGTCGTGAGTGGTGCTGTAGTAGCGATGAGTTTGAATTGGTCTTTGTGTAATTGAATCGTTAGCAACTTTTTTACGCAATTTTATAATCGCATCAAAAATTGCTTCGGGACGCGGAGGACAACCAGGGATGTAAACATCTACTGGGATTAATTTGTCTACACCACGAACGGCAGTAGTCGAATCGCTACTGAACATACCGCCTGTAATCGTGCAAGCACCCATAGCGATTACATATTTGGGTTCGGGCATTTCTTCGTAAAGACGAACCAAAGCTGGTGCCATTTTCATCGTAATCGTACCAGCCGTAATAATTAAATCTGCTTGTCTGGGGCTGGAACGAGGTACTAAACCATAGCGATCGAAGTCAAAACGCGAACCAATTAAGGCAGCAAATTCAATAAAACAACAAGCTGTGCCGTACAATAGCGGCCACAAACTGGACAATCTCGCCCAGTTGTAAAGGTCGTCTACGGTGGTGAGAATAACATTTTCAGAAAGATCTTGAGTTACTGGCGATCGAGCGATCGGATTGAGAATTTTTTCCGTTTGTTGTTGTTCGAATGTTGATGTCATACAAGAATACCGTTGTATATGTGTCTTCTCAAGGAAAAAGCACTAAGGCAGGGGCAACGCTGCACCGCTGCACTGGGCAAAATTAATAAGTAGCAAGTAGCAAGTAGCGAGTGTGCCGCGTAAAAAGTAAATATTGGCTGTTAACTCATTACTTATTACTCATTACTCATTACTTATTACTCCTAATCCCTAACCCCTAACCCCTATTCCCTATTCCCTATTTTTTAACTAAGACCATTCCAATGCGCCTTTTCTCCAGGCATAGACGAGAGCAACCACCAAAATTGCAATAAAGATGAGAGCTTCAATAAATGCCAGCAGTCCCAAACGATTGAATGCAACTGCCCATGGATATAAAAAGACAGTTTCTACGTCGAAAACTACAAAGACTAAAGCAAACATGTAGTAGCGGATGTTAAATTGAATCCATGCTCCGCCGATTGGTTCCATCCCTGATTCGTATGTAGTGACACGTTCGGGGCCGCCTCCCGTAGGACGCAACAGTTTTGATGCCGATAAGGCAAGAAAGGGTACTAAACTACAAACAAATAAAAAACCTAATAGATATTCGTAACCCTTAAGGACAAACACTTTTTTTTCTACACCCCTCAGTTGAAAGGACTTTATCTCGATCGTTTACTTTTATTAATTGTATCTGGGTATAAACCCTTTTCAAACTGACTAGACTTTTCTATAGATTGTTTTTGCTGCTCGATGCAATAAAGAATGTCGATAAACTAGAGCTTGAAGATCGTCGGCGTAACCGCCGCCAATGACGCTAGCAACAGGATATCCAGCCGCCAAACAAGTACTTAAAACTAGCATGTCGCGGCGATATATACCGAGATCGGTGAGGGATAATTTACCCAAGCGATCGCCAACATGAGGATCGACACCAGCATCGTAAAAAACTAAGTCGGGTTTTTCTTGGGAAAGCAAATCTGGTAATTGCTTCGCCAAAATCCGCAGGTAACCATCGTCGTCTAATCCTTCTGGCAGAGGAATATCTAAATCGCCCTTTTGTTTTTTGCCTGGAAAGTTAATTTCACAATGCATCGAGAAGGTAAATACACTTTTGTCGTTTTGAAAAATAAAAGCTGTCCCATCGCCTTGGTGAACGTCAAGATCGACAATTAAAATTTTCTCTACTAACCCTAATTGTTGCAGAACGCGAGCGGCGATCGCCAGATCGTTAAATATACAGAAACCCGAACCGTAATCGGGAAAGGCATGATGCGTTCCTCCCGCCGTATTACAGGCTATGCCATGTTTTAAAGCTAATTTTGCTGTCAAAATTGTTCCGCCCACAGCAATACAAGTACGGTTAGCTAATGCTGAACTCCAAGGCAAACCGATGCGACGTTGGGCTTTGTGGTCGAGAGTTCCTTCGCAGTAGGCTTTAACGTATTCTGGCGTGTGAACTAATTCAAGCCATTCTCGTGGTGGTAATTCTGGCTTGTAAATGTTTTCTGGTGTAGTTATTCGATCGGCTACAAGCAGTTCGGCAAGTAATTTGAATTTTGACATCGGAAAGCGATGTCCGAATGGTAACGGCGCAACATAATCGGGATGGTAAACAATGGGAAGATTCAAAATTCGATCGCTAATTGTTGATGGTTCATTGTTTATTACCGATTGCCGTACCCTACGCGCTTCGGTGCAATCGCTTTCCTACTCTTAAACTTTACCATATTAGAGATTTTGAGGTTTGGGCAGACAACCTTTAATCATTTCAGCAAAGACTACTTGCTGTTGTAAGTATAGTAAGTGTAGTTTGCCGAGTTCGCGTTTGAGTAATTCGGTATCTTCTATGTTTTCGAGAACGTCACAAAAACGACGATGGCTAAATTGTTTTTCTAGTGGTAAATTTTCCATTTATTTTTCCTCTCTGGTAAATATCTATTGTTTATTACGTTAGGTATCTTGACTTTATGCATTAGATATAGTAAGAGGTGAGCGTTTTTATTGGATACTTTCTTTCGCACTCGCAGAACTAGAACTATAGCGCTAGATATATTTGTACTAATTTGAAGGGGATTAACTTCGCGCTTGCAGAACTAGAACTATAGCGCCAGATATATTTGTACTAGTTTGAAAGGAATTAACTTCGCGCTTGCAGAACTAGAACTATAGCGCTAGATATATTTGTACTAGTTTGAAAGGAATTAACTTCGCACTCGCAAAACTAGAACTATAGCGCTAGATATATTTGTACTAGTTTGAAGGGAATTAACTTCGCGCTTGCAAAACTAGAACTATAGCGCTAGATATATTTGTACTAGTTTGAAGGAAATTAACTTCGCGCTTGCAGAACTAGAACTATAGCGCTAGATATATTTGTACTAGTTTGAGAAGATTGAATTTCATCGCAAAATTATAAAAAAGAGGGGCAAAGCCCATCCTATTCCATATTCCCATGAAAATCTCTAAAATACATCACGTTGCTATCATTTGTTCTAATTATCAAAGATCGAAAGATTTTTATGTCAATATTCTTGGTTGTTCGATCGCGCGAGAAACTTTTCGTGCCGCCAGAAATTCTTACAAATTAGATTTACAAGTAGCAAACGGCGATGCGATCGAGCTATTTTCTTTTGACAATCCACCCAAAAGAGTTAATAATCCAGAAGCTTGCGGACTCAGACATTTAGCTTTTGCTGTCGAAAATTTAGATGAGACAGTTAATTATTTAAAATCTAAACATGTAGAAGTTGAAGAGATTAGATTAGATGAATTAACAGGAAAACGATTTACTTTTTTTAGAGATCCCGACAATTTACCTTTAGAAGTTTATGAAATTTGAAAGGCGATCGCCTCCATCGGAGTAGAGTTATGTTCTTTCTCGACCTGGGATGCTACACTATTCGTCCAAAAACAAATACTAATTCCCGCGATCGTCAGTATTAATCTCAGCAGTTTTTTTTCGCTCATAAATCGAGCGAACTTTTTTTTCTCTGAGCATTATAGTTGCTAATTTTTTGGTTAATTAGAAAAAAAATGGCTGGCGAGACACGAAAGAATTTTGATAATTCTTGTATGTGGCGAGTTGTTAATTAACGCTTACCATTCAACACGTCAGAGACAATTGATTCGGTTGGAATCCAGGATAGGTCGATCGATCTAAAGTTTTAGGATCGAGCATCAAAATCTGCTCCTATTTCTTCTACATCAACCATTAAAATTAAATCTTCAACCGAGCATCCCAATGCTTTGCATAGTTTTACTATTCTCTGTATTGATTTAATTCCATTTCTACTTCTTTCTAAATTTCTGACTGTAGATATGTCAGAATCTATGGCTAAAGCAAGTTCTGCTTGTGTAAGCCCTTTTTGTTCCCTTAATTTTGCGATTTGTACAATCGGTATTTTACCCATGAAGACATTAATAGCAAAACTATAGCATTAAATTATTGATATCAAATATTTGACAACATTAAAAAATTAACGGTATTATACCAATATTAAAAGCGATCGCGTAACTTTCTTAGGGTAGCACGATCGCTCTAGTAAAAAATATCAACTATCATGATACACTCAAAACTTCTTTCTAAGCAACTAGAATCCATCCTCGTTTTAGTATTCAAAGGCGCGATTGTCAAAGTAATCCGCATCATCAAAGAAGCTGGACGTTCTCGCGTCCCCTGGGTATATTTGGTAAACCGCAACGGACAAAGACGCGCTACATTTGTTTCGGTAAGCGAACTAAATTTGGCTTTTCTAAGATATCTCAATCAATGCGATCGCAAGGCTTTACCCGTCAAAGAAAGCTTCGCTCTTTCTGCCGCAATGGCTAAACTTTTAAAACAAGGTGACGCTGTATCTAAATATGGACGTAGCGAAATGGGTGTAGTAATCTCGACCGAGCAAAGCATTTTTGTTGATTGGGGTGACGGTCTGCCATTACCCGAAACCCCACTTTTGTTGGAGCTGTTCTAAGTTTTTACAAATATTATTTGCTGAGGTCGATATTGAATTGAGAAGCTTTAAGCGATCGCTGTTTAAAATTACATAGCTATGAAGATCGAGCAAAAAATCTTGTTTTGGTTTTAAACTTGGGGAAATTAAAATTAAATCTTTTCAATGAGTAATTTTTCCTCCGAGGAAACCACGCCAGAAAAACTCAACTTCACAACTAAATTAGCATTTGGCTCTGGTGATACGGGTGCGGCGATCGCTGCCAATATTTTGGCTTTTTTTCTGCTTTATTTCTTTACTAATGTGGCGGGAATACCTGCGGGTTTGTCAGGACTTATCTTGGCGATCGGTAAAATTTTTGATGCGATTAACGATCCGATTACTGGAGTATTGAGCGATCGAACGCGATCGCCTTGGGGTCGTCGTCTTCCTTGGATGATTTGGGGGGCGATTCCTTTTGGGATTTTATTATATTTACAATGGATCGTTCCTCAATTCAGCAACAATAAAGATACGAATGCTTGGCTGTTATTTGTTTACTACGTTGTTATTGGCATTCTCTTCAATCTGGCATATACTGCGGTCAATCTTCCCTACACGGCGCTAACACCAGAATTAACCCAAGATTATAACGAACGTACCAATTTAAATAGTTTTCGCTTTGCTTTTTCCATCGGCGGTAGCATTGTTTCTTTAATTCTCGCGCAAGTAATTTTTGCAGCTTATCCCGACGATCGCCCCCAACAATATGCTGTTCTGGGTTTGGTTTGTAGCGTATTATCTGTAATTACAATTTTTTGGTGTGCTTTGCGCGTACAAGAAAGAGGCACAACACCAATTTTAAGCGATCGCCAAAAACATTTTTTTGGCATTTTTCTAACTACTGTTGGCGTTTTGGGTTGTGGTTATGGCGCGACGATCGGTAGGATTATTCCCAAAGCCCAAAGTTGGACATCAGCACAAGCTAACTTGGTTGGTATTAGCGCGATCGCGATCGGATTGCTATTAATTATGTTTGGCATTACTCTCATCTTTGCCAAAACCGAACCACATTTGAAAGTTCCTTTTGCTGACAATCCTTTAGAAAATACCGAAACTAATTTAAGTTATCTAGCGCAACTCAAAATTGTTTTTAGCAACAAACCTTTTTTATATTTAATTGGTATTTATCTTTGTTCTTGGTTAGCCGTTCAACTTAATGCATCGATCTTGATTTACTTTGTCGTCAGTTGGATCGGTTTACCAGATAGTGCTTTTCCTACTGTTGCGATCGCCGTCCAGGGAACAGCCTTGGTAATGTTATTTTTCTGGCAGTACCTCAGCGCCAAACTGGGTAAAAAAGCTGTTTATTACATGGGAACGGGTATCTGGATTATCGCTCAAGTTGGCTTGTATTTATTGAAACCAGGACAAGTTGGTTTGATGTACTTTTTAGCCGTATTAGCTGGTTTTGGCGTATCGGTAGCTTATCTAATACCCTGGTCGATGATACCAGATATTATCGAACTCGATGAATTAAATACAGGACAGCGTCGAGAAGGAATTTTTTATGGTTTTATGGTACTTCTGCAAAAATTTGGTTTGGCTTTAGCATTGTTTTTAGTTGGTAATGCTTTAGATTTAGCAGGATTTATCGAACAACCAGCAGGTGGTGAAGTTCCCGTTCAACCAGAAAGTGCTTTATTAGCAATTCGCATCGCGATCGCGCCTTTACCTGCAATTATTCTCGTAGGTGGTTTAATTTTTGCTTATTTTTATCCTATCACTCGCGAAAAGCATCAGGAAATTATGTTGAAGTTGAAAGAGAGACAATCTCAAATTTAGAAGTTAAAAGTCAGATATCTATATTTATTATTTATTTATCAGCGTTCATCTGCGTTTATCTGTGGACTTGAGCGATCGCATTATTTTAGCTGTGGCAATTTACTACTGGTGTGACAAAACTGATTTAATACAAAAAAGTCCGCTGATAAACGCAGATGAACACAGATAGTTTTTAATGGCGAATCGATCGATCCTTACCAATTCATAAGATTATTTGAAGTTTATTACGCTACTACCATGACGACAAAAACGTTAGTATAAAAAGTGAATAGTTAGAAAAAACTTGAAAGCATCCATACGCACAAACCGATGGAAAATATCACTTGAGATTTAATCTGATTATTAGTGTAGGAAACAGATAAATCGAGTTGCTTTAGTTGTTTATATTCAAAAAAAATTGTACACAAATTTACAAAAACAACAAATCCTGTCAAGCTAGGTTCGAGATAATTTTTACTAAATTTGACAGAATCTTCTAAAATTACGATACCTACGATCGACAATGCAAATACTATCGCTACTGGCAGCAATAACGTATAAATTTTGCTTTTTTGCCAATCTTTAATTCGAGCTTTCTCTTCACAAGTAAGAGTTTCTTTGACTAATATATCCTGATGGTAAGAAGCCCACAAACAAACCAGAAAAACAATACAACCACTAATTTTGAAATAGTTCATCAGTTGTGCGGCTAAGATAATTTTGTTTAATTAATTTCGCAACGTTGTTTGTATTCTTCTAAATAAGTACGCATTCCGTTTTTAACTCGATCGAAACGCAAACAACAACAAATTAGTCCATAGAGATAGGGGCAATAAACAGGTTCGGGAATGGTATCGAGTAAGATAATAAATAGCTCTAAAATGTCGTCGGTGGCTTCTACGCATTCTCTAGCTATTTGAGTTAAAGCAATTATTGCTGCTTCTGTCGCCCAATCCATAGGGCCATTAACTAAAGAAATAAGAACTTTTTTTCTAAGAGAATTTTCCCAGCCTTCATCTAAATAAGCAATAGTTAAGGCAGCGGCAACCTGCAAACGATGAATCCAATCCCAAATCTCCATGTTAAAAGGAGGTACGGAAGGATGCACCATCACGCCGAGAAGATCTCTAACACTATCTTCATTAAGATTGGCAGCAATTTTTCGAGCTTCGATCGACCAATCGTAAATATGATAGGGAAAGGTAGCAATACCCGCGATCGCCTCGGCTACAGAAGAAGATGGTGGCGACACAGCAGGATAAAAATCGTTACCTTGGTAGCGCCAAAGAAGATATTCTACCGATTGACGGGGCGATCGCGGATCGGGAGTGGGTATTTCGAGTATGGAAATAGTTGAATTTTTACGACCGAATTTTTGTGTTTGATAGAGATCGATCGCTAGACGACAACTAGGTACGTCTAAATTACTCGTACAGATTCCCAGCTCGCTGACTTTATTTTCGCCATAAAATTGAATCGTGCTACGAAGCATGTTAATCGTTGCTTCTTTTAATTCGGGTAAGTAATCGATATAAGGTGTCAATGATTTTCTTGAATTTTTGGCAAGTTCGACTGCTTTTTGATTCTTGGGATTTTTTTCTACATACTCCTGCAATTGTTGCTGCCATGTATGATTATTTTGCAACAAATGTTGGCAGTAAAGATAATGGGGTAATGCCCAACTATGATTTGCTTGGCGATCGAGTACTTGTTTGTAATAGTTTACTCCTCTCTCAATTTGACCATCGTTAAACAAAGTATCGGCAATATCTAAAAGTAGATCGATATCTTCTGGGTTGTATTTGAGTGCATCTTGATAAAAAGCGATCGCCGCTTCAACATCTCCTTTGGTTCGATAAACTGAAGCTAAAGCGACTGCCGTGTACCAACAAGGATAATTGAGATAACCGTGGCTAGCAATTTTCCATGCTTCATCTAAGTTACCCAATTTACGCCATATGGCAGCAGTGACAAAAATTAATACCTCATTATCTGGCTCTAATTTTTGCACTCGAATTAGTTGAGGAAATAATTGTTCTATATATCCGCGCAATCTTGTATTTTCAATCTCATCGCCAGGACAATTAGCGACAATAATTTGAAACACATACATAATCAGATCCCGATTGACTGTAGCGACGCAATCGCAATTGTCAAACCACTTGACAATCCAAGCTAAAAAATCAAGATTTGGATCGACTCGCAAAACTTGTAATAATAATTGCATCGCTCGATCGAGATCGCCTTGCTCTGCCAAAATATAAGCACGCACAGCAACAAGAGCAAAATATTTTTCTTCTGGCGAAATTAGTTCGTGTTTATCTGGTGCTGCTTCGATGATGCGATCGAGCAAAGCTAAGCACTGTAAATTATTTGGTTCGTTACCCAAAGCAAAGGCAATATAATAAGCAGCATTAGAGTAATCAGCTTGACTCAATGCCCGTTCGGCTATTTCAATGCCTTGCTGGGGGTTAGAATCGTTTCGATCGTTCATGATTAATTATTAATTGGCACGTTTTTAAATGCTGCTGTGTTGGGAACAAAAATATCGACGGCGCTAACTCCTTCTGGTATTTTCATCCATACATAAGCATCTACTGACGAACCTCGTTTCATTTGATACAATCCCACCGTACCTGTCGATCGCTTGTAATCGAAAGCTTCATAAGCTTCGCTTGTTTCGGGATTACGAGCTTTTGTTTGAGGTATATAAATGTTGTCGCCGCAACTTAGATCGCATTCTCCAATCAGACGAACGCGCATTTGCAGGTTTACCACATCTCGCGTTTGTGTTTCTGGATCTTTAATTCGCTTGAGTGATAATATTTCTACTTTTGCTTTGTCTTTGAAGGCAAACTGCACGAATTGTTCTGGTTGGATGGCTACACTATGATTAGAATCAGTAGCATCTGGGGTTGGTTGAGTAGACTCTGTCGATCGATTATTTAGCGTACTATTGTTATTTTGTTCGATCGCACCCGTAGAACGAACATTTGGCTCGGAGGTAGCGGCTAAATTACTATTTGAATTTTTTAGTTCGCTTAGCGTAGTTTCGATCGCGCCAAATTTTTTTTGTTGCTCGAATAATTGATAGGTAGTAAAACCGCTAAAAGCTAACGATATTGCTGATAAAAAAACTGCTGTCCCAGATAAAAAATTGTTCATTTTAGGTTTTTTATATTTATCGACGCGATCGAACCTGAAAACTCAAACATTTTCAACTATTCGATCGACAAAAAATAAGAGCGTAAGGTCGATTTTACTACATGCTTAATTGCTTTTATCGAGGCGCGATCGCTGCCGATGAAACTTTTCTATAAATTTAACGATACGTTCTTTCAAAAAAGCTTTTAAAACAATTACAAATTATATGAAGTCTACAATTACCCAATCTGAAAAACAACTTACTCAACTAGTTACAAATAATCAAATTAAATGGTATCGCTGTCAGCTCGATACTTGGTCAAAAAAAAACTTCCGAAACTTTCCTTGGCGACGCACTACAGACGCTTACACTATTTTTGTGGCGGAATTTCTCTTACAAAGAACTGATGCAGTTACAGTAACCCCAATTTATAAAGATTTTATCGCTCGTTATCCCACAATTCAAGACCTTGCTAGCGCCAAAGTTGAAGAAGTTGCCGAACTTTTAAAACCTTTAGGTCTTTTCTTTCGTGCCGATCGCATCTGTCAGTCAGCGCAAATTATTTTAAAAAAATACAACAACAAAATTCCTCAAGAAGAACAGAAATTACTCGAATTGCCAGGAGTGGGAATTTACACCGCACGTTCTATTTGTACCAATGCTTTTGGACAACCTCTAGCAATTTTAGATACTAATGTCGCAAGAATTTTAGAACGTTTTTTTGGACTAAAAGGAGAGAGAGTTAAATCTCGCTGCAAAATACTTTGGAAAGCAGCAGAAATATCCGCACCAACACAACAAGTTAGTAGATGGAATTTAACATTATTAGACTTTGGCGCACTAGTTTGTACGGCTAGAAATCCGAATTGCGATCGCTGTCCTTTAGCTAAACAATGTCATTATTTAAATCGATCTTGAAATTTAAATTCAAATAAAAAAAATATCCATTTAATAAGCATTTAAAAACATCTCAATTCTTGGCAAACCATAAGACAATTCAAATCTTAAACTGTTTTCATATAAGCCTTCTGCTTTCTTCAAACGAGCGATCGCGTCTCTACTCTGTTTTCATTACTGGTAAATGACTTAAAGGAACAGTAAAAGTAACAGTCGAACCAAGTCCTTCGCCCATGCTATAAAAAGAAATATTACCGCCCATAGCTTCGACCAGTTTTTGAGAAATAGCTAAACCCAAACCAGTACCGCCGTAGGATTTAGTTCTCGAACCATCTACCTGAAAAAAATTTTCAAACAGTTTATCCTGCTTCTCTAGAGAAACCCCGATGCCCGTATCTGCCACGCTAATTTTAACCGTACCAGGAAATTCGCGATCGCCGCAGCAAATAACTTTCTTTTTCGAAATTTCCGCGTTAACGATTACTCCACCTTCGTGAGTAAATTTGATGGCGTTGCCAATTAAATTTAACATTATCTGCAAAAGACGTTGGTAATTGCCGCAGATAATAATGGGGGTAAGAGTTGGAGGAACTTTGAGTTGAAGGCTTAGTTTTTTCTGTTCGGCAGAAGTATGGATTAAATTATCGACATTTTGAAACAATTCCGATAACTCAATATCAGTGACTTCTAGTTCCATTTTACCAGCTTCGATTTTGGCAATGTCGAGAATATCGTTGATCAGATCGAGTAGATGCAAAGAAGATTTGTAAGCTTCCTCAGTAAATTCTCTTTGTTCTTCAGGATTATCAGCCATTCCTTCGAGAAGGAGTTTGAGAAAACCGATAATACCGTTAAGGGGAGTACGAAGTTCGTGGGAAGTATTGGCAAGAAAATCGCTTTTGAGTCGGCTGGCTTCTTCAGCTTTAATGCTAGCCTGTTCTAACTCCTGATAGAGTGTTGCGTGTGCGATCGCCGTACCCACATGTTCTGCCAATTCTTCGACTAATTCAACCTCAACTGGACTCCAATGACGGTAGCGATCGCACTGTTGCAAACAAATTAGCGCCATATCTTGGCTTTGAGAGGCAATGGGAACGAGTAATAGTGATTTTCGATCGAATGGATCGGCTGCTAATAAATCCACCGCGATCGCCTCTCCAGACAAAATTGCTTGTTGGTAATGAGGTTCGGCTTGCTGATGCCAACGATGAGCTAACATCGATGAAAAAGAATCTTGTCGGTATTCGGCTTCGACTTTTAATTGTTCTGTTTGCTGAGAATAAATAACAATCAAACAACGACTCACAGACAAAGCGCTGCCTAAATTGCTTACTGTCTGTTGCCAAATTGTTTGACGATCGAGATTGCGACGAATTTTACGAGCAATTTGGGTGAGTAATTTTTGATAGCTGTAAAGAGGTGGGGGAAGCTGGGCATTGCTGGCAAAAGAAATTTCTGTTTCTGTCAGTAAATGCCCAATTACAATTACAGAATTAGCATCACCTTTGATGGGTAAAATTGGTCCTATCGCTAACTCAAACTGTAAAAATTGACCCCGACAATCGAACAAACAATAACATTGTTCCGGAATGCGCCGTTTGAGAATCCGTTTTACTTTTTCATAATAAGCAGTGCGATCGACTGGCACAAAAAGTTCTTCGAGGGGGGCATCTATTTTCTCTTTAGATAAGCCATAATCGACAGCCGATTGCCACCAAAAAGAAATATATTTGCCCGATCGATCCTGAATGAAAACCAACTCAGCACCCAAATTTTCCCAGTTTAAAATTTCGGTTAGTTCGGAGACGGCTTTCATATTTGTAGAATTAGAATTAAATACCGCAGACATTAACAACGGGTAAGTTTGGGTTATTTACTGACGAGCGCGACTCTCAATATCGATCTCTCTCCCTGAAACTATAACCCATAGTTATTGCAACTAACGAGTTGTTAGTTTTATCTACTTAAAAATGAGACTTCTTTTGCTAATTATTTCGAGATCCTTTCAACTAAATTTATAAAAATCGATCGCGAATTTATTTAGTCGTTCCATTCGCCTTTTGGCGGTAAGGGAGGATTGCGCCTAAAAGTTCGCGTTAGTTCGTCGTCTACATCCCGTTCTCCTCGAAGCCATTGTTTAATTGCAGTTTCAATGACTTTACTGGGATCGTTAGTAAGATGCTTAATCTGTTCTAAAACTTCTGAATCTATATTGATGGAGATTTCTACTTTGTCAGCAGCACGCTCTTTTTGCCAAGCATTATCTTTCATATTTTTTTCCCTCATAATTAAAAATTCTACTGTTTGCACCTGCGGTCTGTGGGCAAAAAAAAGAAAGTTTTGACAATTCAACCGCGAGTGACCAAATTAACCATTAAAATAAGTTAAGTGCTATTGTATTTCTGCTACTCTTTATCCTACGTTGCAACTTGTTTGTATGACCGACGTTCCCGTCTCTCGCATTCGTAACTTTTCTATTATCGCTCACATCGACCACGGTAAATCTACTTTGGCTGACAGAATGTTGCAGGTGACTGGAACGGTAGCCCAAAGAGAAATGAAAGCGCAGTTCCTCGATAACATGGATTTGGAGAGAGAACGAGGCATCACCATCAAGCTGCAAGCGGCGCGCATGAGATATACCGCAAAAGACGGTCTGGAATACATTCTCAATCTGATCGATACTCCAGGTCACGTTGACTTTTCTTATGAGGTATCTCGCTCTCTAGCAGCTTGCGAGGGCGCTTTGTTGGTGGTAGATTCTTCTCAAGGTGTAGAAGCACAAACTCTAGCTAATGTTTATTTAGCCTTAGAAAACAATCTTGAAATTATCCCCGTTCTCAACAAAATTGATTTGCCTGGATCCGAACCAGAAAGAGTCGCCCAAGAAATTGAAGATGTTGTCGGTTTAGATTGTAGCAATATTATCAAAGCTTCAGCAAAAGCGGGAATTGGTGTTGATGAAATTTTAGAGTCGATCGTCAAACAAGTACCGCCGCCATCAGATACGATCGATCGACCTTTAAGGGCATTAATTTTTGACAGCTACTACGATGCATATCGCGGTGTAGTCGTTTATTTTCGCGTTATGGATGGTAAGGTCAAAAAAGGCGATCGCGTCCTTTTAATGGCTTCTGGGAAGGAATACGAAATCGATGAATTGGGCGTACTTTCCCCCAACCAAATTCAACTAGACGAACTTCACGCTGGGGAAGTAGGTTATTTTGCAGCAGCGATTAAAACTGTCGAAGATGCTCGCGTTGGCGATACCATTACTCTAGCTAAAGCCCGCGCACCCGAACCATTACCAGGCTATACTGAAGCCAATCCGATGGTTTTCTGCGGTTTGTTTCCGATCGACTCCGACCAATATCCAGATTTAAAAGATGCTTTAGAGAAGTTAAAACTTAACGATGCAGCACTTTCTTACGAACCAGAAACTTCATCGGCGATGGGTTTTGGTTTTCGTTGCGGTTTCTTGGGCTTGCTACACATGGAAATCGTCCAAGAAAGATTAGAGCGAGAATACGACCTCGATTTGATTACAACCGCTCCCTCTGTAATTTATCGTATCACTACTACCGACGGCGAAGTAATCGAAATTGACAACCCCAGCGCACTCCCACCGCCGCAAAAAAGGGAGAAAATCGAAGAACCTTACATTCAAATCGATATTATTACGCCTGAAACCTATGTCGGCGCATTGATGGATTTGTGTCAAACTCGACGGGGTGTCTTTAAGGATATGAAGTTTTTTACCCCAACCCGTACCAATTTAATTTACGAGTTACCCCTAGCAGAAGTAATTACCGACTTTTTCGACCAATTGAAATCTCGTACTCGCGGTTACGCCAGTATGGAATATCAACTAATTGGCTATCGCGAAAATCATTTGGTAAAGTTGGATATTATGGTAAATGGCGATCCTGTCGATTCTTTGGCAACAATCGTCCATCGCGATAAAGCCTATTATGTAGGTCGTGCTTTGACGGAAAAACTGAAAGAATTGATTCCGCGCCATCAATTTAAAATACCAATTCAAGCCGCGATCGGCACGAAAATTATTGCTAGCGAACACATTCCCGCATTACGTAAAGATGTTTTGGCGAAGTGTTACGGCGGCGATATTTCTCGTAAGAAAAAATTACTGCAAAAACAAGCCAAAGGTAAAAAGCGCATGAAAGCGATCGGTACTGTAGATGTACCTCAAGAAGCTTTCATGGCTGTATTAAAATTGGAACAACAATAATTAACAGGGCAACGGGCAACGACGGCACTTTGTATTCTGAAGGTGCGATTAATGATGTTTCCTCAGAAATAAAAGCACCGCAGGAAACCTACGGCACTAAGTATGGCGACACAGGTTCGCCCCAGAAGTGCCTCCAGAATCCGTGCCTTGGCAACGGGCATTGTAGGCTCTAGGTTATCTCCTCTGCCCCCACACTTCTGACTTCGTGTACTAGTTTTTAATTTCTATTTCACCATCATCCTCTATTTTGACTTTTGATGGTTTGTCGTCTCGCGTTCTAAATTTTATCTCGTCATCATCGTAATGGCGATCGCGTCGATCGCGCGTTCTGATTTCGTGTCTTTCAATGTCCTCATCATCAATATCTGGTACTTCGATATCGGAAACGCGAACTTCGTCTGAGTCAACTTCTGGGACGTTGATAGTTACAGCTTGACTTACACTTGCAGCTAAAAAGGCGATCGCTGCTACTAGTAAAAACTGAAGCGGTAGTTTTTTCATCGCAGAATTATTGGTTAATTAGATAACTATACGCTGCCAATAAAAAGTAAAAAACTAGGTCGAGATCGCGATCGCTGCATATAAACTAACGAAAAAATATACTAAAAAAAATTTTTTTAAGGGGAGATTGCTCTATTTATTTATGATTCACCAATCATCATCTTTAACTGTTTCAATACGTCGGGCGCGATCGAGCGATCGAAATAAAATTGCTCAAATTCAAATTGAATCGATCGAAACTTTGTCAGTACAAGACTATACTTCCAAACAGATTAAATGTTTGACTGACTATAAAAAAGAGTACATTAGCTATAGCAATTTAGGAAGTACAAATGAAACTCAAACTATTTTTGTAGCTGAGACAAACGAAGAAGTTATTGGTTTTGCTGCATTAGGTTACAGAAATACCATTGATGCAATGTTTGTTTGTCCTAAATTCGCACGTAAAGGAGTAGGTAGACAATTACTAGCCGCAGTTGAAAGTGAGGCAAAAATTAAAGGTTGGAAAATTTTGACAGTTAAAGCATCTCTTACTGGCATACCTTTTTATCAAGCTTGCGGCTATCGAGTTTTGGGAAAAACCATTATTCCTTTACCCGATCGAGAAAAATGGTTGATGTTTATTCCCTGTTGCGATTTGGAAAAATGGCTTGTAACTCCCAATGATGCAGAAAAATTTGTTTGGGATGGATGGACTGCGATTGGGACGACAGTGAATCAAGTTTTTAACGATTTATTTTTGTAGTTATACCAATTCTTTTATTACTTTGGAGAAATGATATTAATTTTTTTTGACAAAAATTATATCTTTAATACTAGGTTCTAAATCTACAGATAAGCGATCGATATTTCCTTGAGTATTGCTAGAAAAAGATATTAATTTAATCTCATCCCAATCTGGCGAGCGCGCTTCAAAAATATTGTAATGATAATGTTTGAGTTCAAAAGTTAGTGAATAATAAATGGCTTTTAAATACTTTTCTTTTAGCTCGATCGCAATTTGTCCATAACCAGGATGTTCGTATTCTCCAACGTAATCTTCTAGAGAATGTGATGGTTGAGTTCCTTGTTTTTGCTCTGACTTTCTTTTCTGTTTTTTAGTTTCTTTCTCTTCTTTGTTGCTAATTTCTGTTTGCTTAAATCTTTCACTCCAATCGGTTTCTTTTAATTCAAGGAGGCGATCGCAAATCTGATAAGCAATAACTGTCGGTAGACTCGTTCTCATTAAATTAGTAAGAATTGCCATGCCGATATTTTGTTGTGGAAGCAAAGCCACCAAAGAAGAAAATCCATCAATATTTCCTCCATGTTCGATTAAATGATGTCCTCGATATGGATAAATAAACCATCCCAAGCCATAAGTTTGATACAAAATTTCCTGACATTTCCTCATCGGTTCGGAAAGAATAATTTGTGGTGTATGAATTTCTTGCAAACCAAATTCAGAAATCATTTCTTGGTTATTATATTTTCCTTGATTCAAATTGAGTATCAGCCATTTACTTAGATCGATAAGATTAGAATTAATCGAACCTGCTGGCGCGATCGCATCGAAATTAAGAAAAGAAATTGGTTTAATTTCGTTTTCATTTTCTCGGTAAGGAAGAGCAAAATTATCAGTTTGTTGAGATTGACTGACAGAAAAATTGCTGTCATTCATTCCCAATGGAGTGAAAATTTCTTCTCGTACGAAATCTTCCCAACTAGTATTAGTAATTTGTTCGACTAGATAACCAGCCGTTGCATACATTAAATTTTGATAGTGAAATTTAGCACGTAATTCTTGACTCGGTTCGAGATATTGCAAGCGATCGATTAACTCACCACGAGAAAAAGGAGTACCGTACCAAAGCAAATCGTGACGAGGTAAACCCGATCGATGAGTTACTAAATCGCGTACGGTTAAATGTTCGCTGGCGTAATTATCGTAGAGTTTAAATGTAGGTAAATATTCTTTGACAGGTTTATCCCAATTTAAAAGATCGCGATCGACCAAAATTCCTAAAGAAGTTGTCGTAAAAGCTTTGCTACACGAAGCGATCGCAAACAAAGTTTTTGGTGTTACTGGTAACGAGCGATCGACATCTCGCCAACCAAAACCCTCACAAAATACAATTTCGCTATCTTTAACGATCGCGATCGCTAAACCAGGAACTTTCCATTCTGGCATTCGAGCGTTAATGTATTCTTTGAGCCATTCATTTATGAATAACATTTAATCTCAATAATGTTTTTTGCTAATTGGTGTTTAGATTGGAGTTTACTAAGTTTTTACTTGCCAAACCGATCGACATTACCAATTCAATTACAGACTATTTTGCAATTGTCTCGCGTTTAAAAATTATTTTCAGTTCTGGTAAATCTGAATCTTGTAATCTTCTACCAATCTCTTTTGTAGCTAATTCAAACGTATGAAATTCTTCGCTTTTTAGTATTTTATTTGGTTTTCAAGTATATTTAATTACTCTTTATAAATGTATGTGTATCCAGCAAAATCTGCATTACATGTAATCCTTAAAATCTTCATTTAATTATCTTGAGATGTACGGGCATCTTTTCGACGCATCCAAGCAGAAATAATTGCCAACCCAAATATACCTACTAACGAGCCACCAATTAATAACTTATCTCCCTGAAGGATACCCGCACCCGCAGCGACTACAGGAGGTTTTATCAGAATAATACTCAATCCTAAAGCGCCCAGAAAACGCTTGCTTGACATTTGACTCAGTCCAGCCCCATAGCAGATATAGTCAAAAAAACTAGACATCAACACCCCAGTCAACAGAAAAAAATTGCTCTCTAGATATTTCTTACTCCAGCGATCGAGCTTTGCCATAAACCGTTTACCCACAATTTTTTGAACGACACCACGACCATAGCGACGAGCAATCCAAAAGTTAGTAGCACAAGCGAAAAAATCTGCGATCGCAATCACAAGCAAACCTTTAGCAAATCCAAACAATGCACCCGATAATAACGCATAAGCAGTTCCAGGCAAAACAGGGATTATAATACTGCTCAATCTCAGCAACAAAATTATTAGAGGGGCCCAAATACCAAATCGAGCAATATTACTGCGAATTTGGTCGATGCCAACCCAATTGACAAACCAAATAGTTCCAGCTATCAGCAATACGATAAGACTTAATTCCAGAATTTTAGTAATTTTTTGCTGCATGGAGAAAGATTTCTAAGCTCTATTTTTAAACTTACATTGATTAGTTTTGTTTGAGAATGAAGAATTCGATCGAGAAAAACGAGCAGATGCGATCGCGGCAGGACGTAAATAAATAATTTAACTAATTAAAAAATAAAGCAATGAATAATATTTGGATTAAGTATTAATTGAAGTTTAGAATAGGTTTGCCAAAACTCAGGAGTTGTTAATGATTTCATCTAGCGGTTTTACACGATTAGATGCAATATCTGCTTTGGCACGTTGAATAAGGCTATCCAGACGACCAGATTTAGCATCGGCTTCAATTTGCCAATCCCAATTTTCACCTTTGAGGTAGTCTTGAAGCTAATCGGCTAATTTCTGCACATCTTTTTGAGGTAATTGTGTAATTGCTGCTTCAATTTCGTCTAGTGAAAGCATGAATTTTATCTATTTTATCTAAGGCTAGTTAACATACTACTTATTCACATCCAATTTAGCCAAGCAAAAAAGGCGTTGCCGAGTTGATTCATGTCGATCGCGCCTTGAAATAAAACCTTCACAATTCAGATTTGCGATCGCTATCATTTTGCGGCAGGATTTCATAAGTAAAGTAACTAAGATATAGTAAAAGCCAATTTACAAAAGTCTTTGGGACTATGTTGAAGAATAATATTGATGCAGAATATGATTCTTGGCTACTAGAACAAGCACAATTGCTGCGCGATCGCGATTTTGAGCATTTGGATGTAGATAATTTGGTTGAGGAGTTAGAAGCATTGGTAAGGGGCGAAAAGGCATTTGTAGAGCAATTTGCCTACCTGATTATGCTTCATCTTTTGCTAGTAGATTACTGGCACGAACAATCGGAGTGGAATCGCAATCATTGGGAAGCAGAAATAACAGGATTTCGCCTACAGCTTAATAATAAACTGACTACCAATTTACGCAATCATCTATTAGAACGTCTTGATTTTTTATACGGGAAAGCTTATCAGGCTGCGGTCAAGAAAACTAAAAGCACTATCTGTGGCGATCGCTTTCCTCAAAAACGACAATACAGTTTGGAAGATATACTTAACGATTGATTATCGCATTTAGCTTCACAAAATGTTCTAGATCTCGGTATTTTGTTGAGACGTATTCTTATGTTGGACATAATTTCTATATTTTTCTAGTTTTTCCATTCCACAATATTTTTGTTCTAAGATAACGGAATAAGTTATCGAACAGCTATGGCGATCGCAGATTTAATTGCTAGATACGATCGAGGAGAAAGAAGCAAAGAGTTGGAATTAGCTTTAGTCAATCATCCCGATACGCCTAAAGAAATTTTAGAACAACTTGCCGATCGTGGCGATCGAGAAATAGCAGAAGCGGCTAATCTTCACGTCAATTTAGCAGGAGAAATAACAGAGGGTTGGTATGAATTAGCGGAAAATCTAATCTCTCAAAAGGATTTGGGACAAAATGATTTACTTATCTATGAGTTATTAGAATTTGCGCCTGTACCAGATTACTTTATTAATGAGTGGATGCCTTGGAAACAGATTGCTAAAGGAATAGAGAATCCTTACATGCCTGTTTTGTGGCGCGATCGTTTATTGTCTCGCTTGGTCGATCTTAATAATGCTTATGTTCGTATGTGGGTAGCAGCTTACGAACATACACCTGTAGATATTTTAAAACGATTGGCGGGAGATTCAGATATTACGGTTCGTACTATTGTTAGTTTGCAGCCTTCTTTTTCTTCAGAATGGTTTGAGGAAATAAAACAGCAAATAAATTTAGCAAAAAACTGGAACACTTCGCCGTCAGAACTTGCTAATTTAGCATCTAGCAAATGGCAATGGGTTCGTGTTTCTGTAGCACAAAATCCTTATACGCCTCTGGAGACTTTAATTGAATTAGCACATGAATGTCATTATGCTATCGTTAATAATCCTTATACGCCTCTGGAGACTTTAATTGAATTAGCACAACAACCTGAATGTCATTATGCCATCGCCGATAATCCCAATACACCTACACAAGTTTTAAATATAGTAGCAAACCAACATAACCCTCTTCATTTATCTTATGAAAACAAAGCTTTGGCAAAAAATCCGAATACACCGAAAACATATTTGCTGAAGCTGGCTAAAAATAAATCTAAGCAAATTCTTGAGTATTTAGTTAAAAACCCTAATCTTCCTGATGAAATTTCGGAAGAATTATCAAGCAAAGGATATGATGTAAAATTTCTTCAAAAAGATAACAATAAAAATTCAAATTTATCTTTACTAGAGAATTATAAAATTAAGCTAGAGCAATATCCAGAAAAGTTTATTGATTTAGATTTTTTTCAATGGTTTCACTACCCCAGTACGGATATAACTAAGTCTTCTGTATTAAAACTAGCAGCTAAAAATAACGATCTTGAAATCAGAAAACTAGCTCTGGAATATGGATATGCTTGTCCAGATGAATTCTTTGAAATTTTAGCAACAGATATCGATCCTGACATCAGAAAAAAAATTGCTTCAAGTAACGCTACCAATAACTTGGTCAGAGAAAAATTAGCTACAGACGAAGATGAAGGAGTAAGACAAGCTGTTGCTTCATGTCAATATACACCTAAATATATTCGCGATCGATTGGTAAACGACCACTCGGAGAAAGTTAGACAAGCTGTTGAAAATAATAAATATTTTCTAGGCGAACATGAATCAATAAGCTATGTTGATATTTTAAAAAGAGTTCAATATTTCTCTTACTCAATTAAATCTTTTAAAACAACTAAAAATATAGATAATTCAGAAAAATTTCAGCAAAAATTACTAGAACAGTTGGGAGAGGATAGATCGCCTGAAACAAGTGAATATAGAAGCCAATTAGCAGAAGCGATCGATACTCCAATTTATATTTTAGAAAAACTAATAAGTTCTCCAGAAATTAAAATACGTTATCGTCTTGCTAAAAGAGGCGATTTGAGGTTCGATTTATCAGATAATCTATGGAAAGAATTAGTTGTCGATTCAGAAAAAGATAACATTTATAATAAGCGATCGCGACAACATAATCATAATTACATTCCCATTAATTTAGCTGAAGAACCAGAAGCGTTGCCTTTTTTGATTGAAAATCATGCAGACAGTTCCAATTACTTTTCTCGATTAATAGCTTTAACCCATCCTTTGCTTCCCTATTATTTGTTTAAAAAGTATGTTAAATCTAAATTTTGGTTAGATAGATATGCTTTAGGTCAAAATCCTAACACCCCCAAAAATATAAGACAGATTTTAAGTCAAGATGCTAATAGAATAGTTCGTGCTGCTGCAAAATGTAATGGCTATATTCCTCAATCTCTATCTAAGATAATTATTCCCAAGAATAAGACTGACAATCAAAATCTTTTAGCCACATTTACAGTTTTAAAAAAACAATTGGCAAGAGATCGACTTAGTAATGATTGGCATTCTCAGGCAAAGGATGAAACAATTCTCTGGGAAGTCGATCGCAAACAAGATTTGTCTTTTGCTAACTTTATGATTTCTAATCGAATACTTACTAAGATAAGCTTAAATGAATTTGTTCGAGAATTTCAAAAGCAAGCTTCTCGTCAATATAAAGGTAAGGAATTATGTAGCCCATTAATCGAGCCACCAATAACATCAGAATCGATCGATCGATGTCAATTATTACTTCAATGGCTACAAAATAACTGTGAAACCTTAGAAGCATATCAAATAAATTTTCACAAGCAAGAAAATATTTTTCAAATAGTTATTGGTAAAACCAAAGACGGTAATTGGTTGGGTATTTCTTCTTTAATCGGTTATGAGACTGGCCATTTACATAATACATATTCAAAAACACAAGAGACAAAAAAGAGTGAGCTACAAACCGAAAAAGTTAATCATTCATTAATAGAATCTCTTGAATCTATCTTATTAAATTTAAATCCTTCTGTAAGATTTAATGGTAAAGAATTTGGTCGAGGAGTAGTTTATGAAATCGAGCCATCTAAAAACCGCTTAATCGAAAAATTACTATACTCAGCTAATTTTATTGAAGAAATAGAAGCCAACGTAGATCGATTTTTTCTTTTATATATGACTAATTTAAAAGCGTATAAATTAGGTTATTGGTTCAGTGGCACTTCTTACTATCAAGAAATATATACTATTGGTGAAACTCCTCAAGGAGATTGATTAATTCTCAATACACAAATTTATTCATATCCTTAATAAAAAAAAGAACTGGTGTAACACTGGTATGAATATTAATTCATTTGGCGAAATCTTCCAAAATCTAACCGACTGCAAAACCCGTATACTGTCTCACTAAAGGTTCGTGAAATGCTAGTACAATATCTTTTTTTGGCACACCTAAATTTACTAACTCATTAGCAATACCAATTTCAGTTCCATCGTGCTGTATCCAAATTTTATTATCTTTTATATCTAAATGCAGAATACAACCATGCTGTCGTCGTCTATTTTTCCAACCAACATACATTAATTGATAGCGATCTCTAACTGTATCAAAAATCAATTGTCGTTCGATTTCGTCGTTAGTTGAGCCTAACTGTGCATATTCTGCGATCGCTTGTTGAACATAGTTTCGATATTGCTCTAATTTGTCCATTCCACAATTGTCTCTTCAATCGAATCGTAAATAATAAGCTTTAGTTGATAACGTTGAATCACTGTTTTGATAAACTGCAACTGAAAGAAAGCGCGATAAACTCCCAAAGGAACAGCCAAATATAATATTCGCTCTGGTTCTTGCTCTTCTAGTGCGAGACGATAATTAAAAAACTGTCCAATTGCTGTATGAAATTCAGAAATATTTGATGCACCGATAAAGCTCTTAATTTCAACTGCTATTTTTTCTTCGTTTCTTTCAGCCGCTAAAATTTGCTTTGCACCCAAGTCAATATACATTTCAACATTACCGACTTCAATCCTTAAAGGATTGCGCTACGCGCACGCTACGCGAACGTGTGTAATTACCCAACCTTCTTTTTCTAATCCTTTTTTAACAGCATCATGAAAAACATCTTTAGCAGCCATTAAAGTGAAATTGTTTAAATCTTAGCTATTTTTGAATATAGCACTAAGACTACTTATGTCCGAATTCAAGTAGTCTTAGTGAATAGATTGACCAGTAGAAAAATGTTAATTATTGCCGATATTAGAATTCACCAAACGTCCTTTGCCATCATTTGAATTATCGATCGCTTCAAAATCATCTTTTTTCTTGTTCTTTCTACCAGGTAAGCGATCGCTAAATTGCTTAATAACTATATAAAGAACTGGTGTAATAAACAAACTCAAGAAAGTAGCGACTAACATTCCACCAAATACAGCCGTTCCTAAAGATTGTCTGCTACCCGCACCCGCACCAACGGCGATAACTAAAGGGAAAGTACCAACTAAAGTAGAAATCGCCGTCATCAAAATCGGTCGCAAACGTTGTCGTGCGGATTGAATTGCTGCATTAGTAATCGAAAGTCCTCGATCGCGCAATTGATTGGCAAATTCAACAATCAGAATTGAGTTTTTACTTGCCAAACCGATCAACATTACCAACCCAATTTGACAGTAAACATCATTGGGAAAACCTCGCAAATTTTGAGCTGCTAGCGCTCCAAAAATAGCGAGGGGAACTGCCAACAGAATAATTATCGGATCGATAAAACTTTCATATTGAGCGGCTAAAACCAAGAAGACAAACACTACTCCCAAACTAAAAATAATTGCTGCTTGCGAACCAGATTGAATTTCGTCTAAAGCCGTACCCGTCCATTCATAACCCAAACCAGCAGGTAAAACTTGTGCGGCTACTTGTTGCATGGCTTGAATGGCATCACCCGAACTAGCACCTTCTGCCGCTTGACCGTTAATTTCGATCGAACGAAATAGATTATAGCGATTAATTGTTTGTGCGCCAGTAGTAGAAGTAACTGTAACCAAGTTTCCCAAAGGAATCATTTGACCGCCCTCAGAACGCACGTACAATTGTTGGATGTCTTTGGGGTTAGAGCGAAATTGTTGGTCTGCTTGAATGTAAACTCTGTAGTTACGCCCCTCAAAAATAAAATCGTTGACGTATTGCGAACCCAAATAAGCTTGCAAAGTACTAAAAATATCGTCGATGTTCACTCCCAATGATTTTGCCTGTCGGCGATTTACTTCGACGAGTAACTGAGGTGTATTCGCCGCATAGGTAGAAAAAACGGCCTGTAAGTCTGGATTCTTATTGGCAGCACCGATCAGTTTATCCTTGTAACCGACGAGATCTTCAAGCGGTAAATTACCTCTTCTATCTTGCAGTTGGAATTGAAAACCGCCATAACTACCCAAACCTCTAATTGCAGGGGGATTAACTGGTAAAACTCTCGCTTCGGTAATGCCTCCAACTGAGGATCGCAAGCGATCGATAATAGCTTGGGCTGTTTGGTTTGAATCTGGGCGTTCGTCCCAAGGAATTAGGTTAGTGAAAATAATACCGTTGTTGGAAGTACTACCGCTAAAACTAAAACCACCGACAGCAAAGGTTGCTCGTACTTCAGGTATTTTGAGGATTTCCGTTTCTACCCGTTTCATTACTTTGTCGGTATAGTTGAGGGATACTCCCTCTGGCCCTTGAATGAGAGTGATAAAATAACCTTGGTCTTCATCGGGAAGAAAAGAGCTGGGAGTGCTGACATACAACCAAGCTGTCAAACCTAAAGAGACGATAAATAGACCAATAACGACTGTTTTAAAGTTTTTGAGGAATTCGAGCGATCGTCTATAGCGATCGCTCGTCCAATCCAAAAAGCGATTGAATTGCCGAAAAATTCGGTTCGACCAACCGTTACTATCGCCACGACGACGCAATAATAAAGCAGACAGAGACGGTGTCATTGTCAGGGCGTTAAAGCTAGAAATAGCTGTCGTAAAAGCGATCGTCAGTGCGATTTGTTGATAAAGCGCGCCCGTAGTACCAGGGAAAAAGGCGACGGGAACGAACACTGCCATCAGCACTAAAGAAGAAGCTAGAATTGCACCCGTTAACTCCCGCATCGCCTGTATGGCTGCTTCCATCGGTCTTAATCCCTCGTCTTGAATTTTGGTGGTGATGTCTTCAACAACCACGATCGCGTCGTCAACTACTCCCCCAATAGCGAGGGTTAAACCAAACAGAGTCAGACTGTTAATCGAAAAATTGAAAGCTTTAACAAATGCAAAAGTTCCGATCAAAGCGATCGGAATGATAATGGTAGGAATAAGTACAGTACGCCAATCTTGTAAAAAAAGAAAAATAATTAGTATTACCAGTACTACCGCTTGAATCAAATTGACAACCACTTCGTTGAGCGATGTTTCGACAAACTCAGTCGTGTCGAAACCAATTCCGTATTTCATCCCCGGAGGAAATTGTTGCGACAGTCTCGTCATCTCTGCTTTTACGGCATTGGCGACATCGAGGGCGTTACTATCGGGAAGTTGATAAATCCCCAAGCCGATCGCCTCTTTACCTCTGAAGCGTAGAAAACCATTGTAATTTTCTGCCCCTAATTCCACACGACCAACATCTCTAAGTTCGATCGGCGATCCATTTCCTGCCGTACCAACGATTAATTCTTCAAATTCTGGTACTGTTTTAAGGCGGCTGATAGCTCTAATATCGATTTGGTATTGCTGACCCGAAGGCGCAGGTTCTTGTCCGATTCTTCCCGCACCAATTTCAATATTTTGCTCTTCCAAGGCATCGGCAACATCTTCGGCGGTTAAGTTTCTACTGGCAAGTTGTCTGGGATCGAGCCACAAACGCATCGCATAAGTACGTTCGCCGAAAATTCTAACGTTACCGACACCATTGATGCGTCTAATCGCATCAACCATATAGAGATCGGCATAGTTACTCAAAAAGATATTGTCATACTCGTTATTGTCGGTATACAAACTCATCGCCAGTAGCAAACTGCTCGATTGTTTTGTAACAGTTACGCCTGTTTGTCTGACTGTTTCTGGTAATCTCGGTTCGGCGATCGAGATACGGTTTTGCACGTCTACCGCAGCAATATCTTGATCGGTGGCTGAATCGAAGGTAACACTAATCGAACTAGTACCGTCATTACTACTACTGGAAGATATATATTTCATACCTTCCACCCCGTTAATCTCTTGCTCTAAGAGAGTTGTAACTGTCTCTTCTACAGTTTGCGCGTCAGCACCGATATAGTTTGCCGTTACGTTAACCTGAATCGGACTAATTTCTGGATATTGCGCGATCGGTAAATTGGGAATACTAATCGCACCCACTAGCAGAATAATTAGAGAGCAAACGGTCGTAAAAACTGGTCTTTTAATAAAGAAATCGACAAACATCAAGGGATTAGGGGTTAGGGGTTAGGGATTAGGAGTAATAAGTAATGAGTAATGAGTAATAAGTAATGAGTTAACAGCCAATATTTACTTTTTACGCGGCACACTCGCTACTTGCTACTTGCTACTTACTATTGCGCCATCGGTTAAATTCAACAAACCAGAGGTAATCAATCTTTCTCCTGGTTTTAAACCTTCGATTACTTGATATTGGTTGTTTTGAATGTTGCCCAGTTTAACCAGTTTTTGACGGGCAACGACTTGAGTTTTGCCTGTATTGCGATCTTTTTGCTCTTGCGCGACAAAGACAAAATTTTGTCCTGCTATACGAGAAATAGAACTTGTCGGAATTAATACCCCCGATCGCTCATCCCAAATAACTCTAGCTTCAACTTTTTGTCGATTTTGCAAACCGTTGGGATTGTCAAAAGTTGCTTTTGCTAAAACAGTTTGCGAATTATCATCTGCCCTTGGAGAGATAAAGCTAATTTTCCCCGTCGCGATCGGTTTATCTGCTTGTTGAAAGCGATATAACTCAACTGGTGTACCAATTTTGAGTTCGTCGCTTCTATTTAAGGGAATAGTTAAATCTAGCTCTAGAGTTTGATTTTGAGTAATGGTAGTCAATTCATCGCCAACATCAACGTAATCGCCCAATTTGATGGGAATATCGCCAACTATACCCGCGATCGGTGCTACTACTCGCGTATCTTGTACGTCTTCGCGAACTGCATTAGCATTTGCTTCTGATTGAGCGAGGGTAGCATTAGCCTGATTAAAACTAGCCTGAGTCGCTCTAATTCTTTGTTGAGCGGCATTAAACGCCGCACGAGCAGCTTCGCGATCGCGTCTGACTCGATCTAAACTTTGTTGCGCCAGCGCACCTTGTGCTACCAATGTCGAAGTGCGTTGAAATTCTTCGTTTTGCAATTGCACCTCAGCTATAGCGCTATTTAATTGCGCTTTTGCTTCTGCTAATTGGGCGTTAGCATTATCCCGCGCCGATCGAGACGCATTTATATTGGCGATCGCGCTATTTAATTCGGCTCTAGTTCTTTCGGGCGAAAGTTCGACGATTGGTTTTCCTGGTTGTACTCTAGTACCTTCTGAGACATAAATTTGTGTGACTCTTCCAGTTGTTTTCGGTCGTAAAACCACTGCTTTGGTTGCGTCTAAAGTTCCAACATAACTGGAACTATCTTCAACATTTCCAGATTTTACCGTTTGTATTTGTACTGTTGCTGCTTGAGGTGCAGCACTTTGTTGAGTTTGCTCTGAGGAACGAGAATTATACCAATATGCGAATCCGGCTCCCCCTCCCGCTAATAGCAGGGTGAGCAGTAAACCCAATCCGGGTTTACGACGCGGAGGTTTTCGTTTCGATTCAATTTCAGAGGTTGGTGATGGTGGTAGCGATGGCGATTGAGAAATACTCATTAGAAATATTTACTAAATTAAGACTGTTTTATAAATAAATGGTGATATTTTAGCGATCGGCACTCAGCCATAAGCTAAAAGAAGGGATTTGGAAACGAAATTTAACTGAGTGCTGAATGTTTATTGAAAGGAAACTTTCTTGAAGAAACCCCAAGAAAGTCAACCGAACTCTACTACAAAATTATGTATTGCCAATGTAAATAATAGAGTTAATCATATGGGAAATTTCTCGATCGCCGTTCTATCTAGAGACAGTCAATTATTAAAATAATAAAATTTATTTTAACAAAATTAGACAAGAAAAGTATTTCTTTGGATAGTTGAATCTTTTTTCTAATTTCAAACGTTGCTAGGTGCAGCAAGCTATACATTTCGATCGCCAATTATCTCGATCGAGGCTCAATTTCCAAAACAGATTAAATCGAACGATGCCAAAACAATACCGCTATGTTGGTTCTTCAGAGCTAATTAGATCGGATTTAGAAATGCCCGAACGATTTTGTATTAGGCATTCGCAAGATATTTTTGACTGGCTTAAGCAAACCGATCGAAAACTCGATCGCGCTAACTTAATTCATCCAAATTTTTTTACCGAAAATTTGGGAGATGCGCCCCGTCGTTCTACGACGGCTTTATATTATATCTAAATCATGATAAAATACATTCATGAAAACATACAAATTTAAGTTGTATAAAACCAAGCAAAATAGATATATTCATTGGCAAATTAATGCCAGTGGAAGTATCTATAATCATTGTATTGCGTTGCACAAACGCTACTACAAAATGTTTGGAAAGCACTTGAATATGTATAAACTCATGAAGCATATTGCCAAACTAAGAAAGCGTATAAAATCTTGGCAGCAAGTAGGTTCTCAGGCAGTACAAGATATCTGCCAAAGAATAGACAAAGCCTATAAATTGTTTTTTCAGCAGTTCAAACGAGGGACTAGACCACCTAGTTTTAAAAAGACTAGAAAGTACAAGTATTTTACTCTTAAACAAGCTGGATATAAGCTTCTTAAAGACAATAGATTGAAGATAGGAAACCAAGTTTATAAGTTTTCAAAAAGCAGAGAAATACAGGGCAAGATTAAAACATTAACAGTTAAAAGAAACAACAGGGGTGAACTATTTATTTTAATAGTGACTGATTATGTAGCTGAATCTTTTGGAGTCGTGACGGGTAAAATCGCAGGCTATGATTTCGGCTTGAAGACTTTTTTAACAGTTAGTGATGGCACAAGTATTCAATCTCCTTTGTTTTTCAATCAGTCCCGTAGTGAACTAAAAGCAGCGGGTAGAAAACTCTCTAGTAAGAAAAAAGGTTCTAATAATTGGTATAAAGCCAAGGACAATCTAAATAGAGTCTATGAATCGGTTTCTAACAGACGTAGAGATTGGTTTTGGAAGCTGGCGCATCAGTTGACTAATGAGTACGATGTGCTGATTTTTGAAGACCTAAACCTAAATGGCATGAAACGTTTGTGGGGTAGAAAAATTAGTGATTTGTCTTTTTCTACTTTCTTAGAAATCCTTCAAACTGTAGCTACCAATAAAGGAAAGCTAGTTCACTTTGTAGAGCGTTTTTATCCAAGCTCTAAGACCTGCGCTCCGACGCGGATATATCAATAAAGAGTTAAGTCTTAAGGACAGGACTTGGGATTGCCTTAGTTGCAATACTAAAGGCATTTTGAGAGATTTAAACGCAAGTATTAATATTCAAAGAGAAGGGGCATCTTCTCTTGGGTTAGAGAATGTAACAGAAGTTTTACTTCCAATTTTTGTTCGATCCCAGAATCCCCGTTCCTTTTAGGGCGGGGAGTATGTCAAGACTTCATCGCTCTGTTATATATCGAATGCTCGATCGACATCGAGAAGCAATAGCAGATTTAGAAATAGCGCTAGAAAATGCTCCTGATGAAGATATCCGCCAACAAATAGAACAGACGATAAAACGGTACTCAAAACATAAGACATAATTACAACTTTTCGGATAAGTTGGTATCTTTATTTATCGAACTTAGGTTGTTTATTGTTTGCCATCATCGATCGCCAAAAATAACTCTTACGAGATCGTAAGAGTAAACAAAACAAACTCATAACCACTCCAATCTAGACTGTTCAATTTGAGTTGGTATCTTTATTTATCGAACTTATGTTGTTTATTGTTGGCCATCATCGATCGCTAAAGATAACTTTTACGAGATCGTAAGAGTCAATCAAACAAACTCATAACCACTCCAATCTAGACTGTTTAGTTTTAGTTGGTATCTTTATTTATCGAACTTAGGTTGTTTATTGTTTGCCATCATCGATCGCTAAAGATAACTCTTACGATCTCGTAAGAGTAAACAAAACAAACTCATAACCACTCCAATCTAGACTGTTCAATTTGAGTTGGTATCTTTATTTATCGAACTTATGTTGTTTATTGTTTGCCATAGTCGATCGCCAAAAATAACTCTTACGAGATCGTAAGAGTCAATAAAACAAACTCATAACCACTCCAATCTAGACTGTTTAGTTTGAGTTGGTATCTTTATTTATCGAACTTATGTTGTTTATTGTTTGCCATCATCGATCGCCAAAAATAACTCTTACGAGATCGTAAGAGTAAACAAAACAAACTCATAACCACTCCAATCTAGACTGTTTAGTTTGAGTTGGTATCTTTATTTATCAAACTCAGGTTGTTTAAAAAGGTAAGAACGTCAAAACGATCGAAAAAAAGCGATCGCTCTAATTAACTCTTAGATACGATCGCCCGATTTGCCTAGAAATATTGATTTTGTATTGCCTCTCTAACGATAATTAGAACTTTGAATATCGCGCAAACGTGCCTCTGGACGTTTGAAACGATCCATTTGCATTTCAAAAAACTGACGGTTTTTCATTAAATGTTTGGGATTGGGATCGTCTAAAGGATAGAGAAGTGCCTGACGCAAGGCTTGAATTACCGCCGATGTGACATTATACATCGATCGCTGGAAGGTGATACCCAATTGAATGAGAACGTCATCTTCACCGCGACAATGCTTTTTATAGTATTCCTGTAAGTAGGGAGGCAAGAAATGATACATATCATCCATCAACAATGTGGGAGGAATTCCCGCCGTACCAACTGGAAAAACATCGGCGTATAAAATGCCGTAATGAAAATCTTTTTGTTGGTCGGGAACTTCTTTTGCTTGGGCGTTGTAAGATTTTGTTCCTCTGAAAGGTGCGGTGCGATAGAAAACTGCCTCTACGTAAGGTAAAGCAGCCTCATAAAGCCAAGTAAAACCTTTCGATTTGGAAATAATTTCGTATTTTTCGCCATCAACATAAACATGATGGTAAATTGGACGACCGGCGATCGCAAAAATGCCGTTAACGAGGAAATTCATGGCATCGGGTACACCTTTAAAGCCACCTTCATCGTAGATATCGGACATTTCAAAGAATACTGGTGCCATTACTTCCCAGAATAAACCCAGGTTGGAATAATAAGACATCATTCTGACCTGTTCGAGAAACATATCTGGAAATACTTTATACAAACCAAGCATAGCAGGGTTGTTTTTAAAGTATGCTTTGATGGCGCGATCGGCATTTGCTTTATATTCGTCGCTATCGAGATAAGCATCGAATTTTCCCCAACCCATATCTCTACCATGCCAAAGCATTGCTTGCATACAAGCTTCGGCGAATTCCATATTGATGCGATCGTGCCAGAGATGATGGAAAAGTTTGGGCATTTTGCGAGTTTTGCCATTTTCCATAAATTCTAGTAACTCTGGATGGGCGGTAGCTACGCCGCGCCAAATTCTCAAGTCGGCATCGTCACCAGCATAATGGTTGTGCAAATCTAAATATTCTTGGGGAAGAAAATATTTAAAGAAGGGAGTTGGATTGAGAAAAACATGTTCGGCGATGTAAAGTAAGTCGCGCCAATAAAAATCCATGGGTACGGCATAAGCTTTATAAATGCCGATAATTTGCATCAAGTTTTCTGGCGTATCTGGTAGCATCGATCCACCTGCTTCGAGGCGATGGATAATATCGGCGAATTCGTGGGTGGAAGGGGGAAGTTTAATTGGTGTTTTAGGAAGTGTTTGTACCATTTTGATTAATTGGTAATGGGGGATTGGTAATTCGTAGAGACAAGGCGCGTCAAATCTGAGGATACCTCAGATTTGCCTTGGCGCGCCGTGCGATATATCGCGCGGCGGGGGAACAAATCCGAGGCAATTCCGAAGGATTTTCCCGCCTTGTCTCTACCTTGAATGCGTGACTTTTCCCTTTTTCTCTAGCGATCGAAAATCCAGAAGAAATAAGGAGTCGAATTTTTTGAAGTTTTTATTTGCTGCGATCGCAATACTATTTCGGTGCGATCGCTAGGAATACTGGTTGCAAAGGTATCGGTTGTGGGTTCGATCCATCGTGTCAACCAATTCGGTTGTACGCCGAGGACAATAATCAAGGCAGTTAAAACTAAAGCGGGAACGCTTTCTGTTTTAAAGACTGGGGGGTAATATGCCAGTTTGTTATCTAGTTTGCCAAAGCAAGTACGGTTGAGAAGAATTACGAAATAAACCGCCGTCAAACCTGAAGCAATGATACAAAGTAAGGTGGGAATGGGGAATGCCGAAAAACTACCTTGAAAAACAATAAATTCAGCAATAAATCCAACTAAACCAGGAATACCAGCGCTTGCCATTCCCGCCATAATTAGTAAGGCACTAACTAAAGGTAAACCGCGAATTGGGTTCATTAAACCGTTGAGTACGTCTAAATCGCGAGTACCAACTTTACGTTCGATAACGCCGACTAAGTGGAAGAGAAGGGCGAGAATCAAACCGTGGGCGATCATTTGGGATACTGCACCCAAAACACTTAATTCTGTACCCGCCGCCACAGCTACTAGAATGTATCCCATGTGTCCGATCGAACTGTATGCCACCATGCGCTTGATGTCTTTTTGGGCGATCGCGCTTAATGCACCGTAGAGTACGCTAATTGTACCAATTATTGCTAAGCCTGGGGCGACGATCGACCAGGTTTCGGGAAACAATTGCAAGCCAAAACGAACTAAGCCATAAGTTCCTAATTTGGCAAGAATGCCACCGAGGAGGATGGTTACGGCTGGAGATGCTTCAGTATAAGCATCTGGCAACCAAGTATGTAGGGGAACCAGGGGAATTTTAATGCCAAAACCGATTACTAAAACTGTCAGTAAAATTAATTGAGTATTGAGGGATAATCCTGTCGTATCGATCGATTGATAATCAAAGTTTTTAGCATTAGTTAAGAAAGCGATTCCCAAAAATCCTGCTAATACTAATAATCCCGAAACGGCTGTGTAAAGTAAGAATTTAATTGAAGCATAATTACTTTTTTCTCCTCCCCAAATCGCGATCGCTAAATAGAAAGGAATTAATTCTAGTTCGTAGAAAATGACGAATAGTAATAAATTTTGCGCCATTAATGCGCCAGAAATACCAGCATTAATTAATAAAATTAATGCGTAATAAAGTCGAGGGCGATCTATTTTTTCGCCGATACTGTAAATGGCGATAATTGTTAGTAAATTAGCTAAAGCTAATAGGGGTAGCGACAAGCCATCAACTGCCAAACTATAACTCAAGCCAATCGGCTCGATCCAGTTCAAATACTCTTGAAACTGAAGATTAGGGTTATGTATATCGAACTGAGTTAATAAGAAAATTGTCCAAGCAAAGATAACATAAGCACAAATGCTTGTTATCTGAAATAAACGTTTTTGTTCGATTTTTCCTGGCAAAAAGCTAACGAGCGCAGCACCGACAACGGGTAGCCAAATCAGAGTACTAAGCATATTGGTTGTTAGTTTTTGGTTATTTTTAAATATTTATTATTTACATTTTTTAAAATTAATTGTCATAGCTATTCACAATTAATTATTAGCTATGACAATGAACTATGAACAATTAGCTAACTAAAGAAATTTGTCCTGTTTCAAAATTGAAATATGCTCCAACAATTTTTAGTTTTCCTGCTGTTATCAACTCAGAAATAACAGGAGATGCTGTTAGTTTTTGTACTTGTGCCAAAACATTAGCCTCAGTCGCTTTTTTGAGCGCTTGACTATCTTCTGGCGAACCTTTGATATCTTTGACAGCAGGTTCTATTTGAGCGAGTACGCTGGGAATAGAACCAGGTACTGGAGCTCCTGCCATGGCGGCTTTAACTGCACCGCAACCCGCATGTCCCATTACCATCAAAACTTTTGCTCCCAAAACTAAAGTCCCAAATTCAAGAGAACCAATTTCTTCTGGAGTAGCTACATTTCCCGCACAACGGACGATGAATAGTTCGCCAAATCCTCGATCGAAAATGATTTCCGATGGCACGCGAGAATCAGCACAACCGAGTATCGCCGCAAAAGGTTTTTGTTCTTTAGATACACTTTTTAAGCTAGCTAAATCTCGTTTGGAATTGTTTGGTTTGCCAGAAATAAAACGATTATTGCCCTCCATTAATTGTTCTAGGGCGCGATCGGGCGCAATATCGTTTTTCGCCACTACTGATTCGGGTGTGCCTAAATTAAGCCCAACTACACTTGCTAAAGTTCCCGTTCCCAAGAAACCCGCACCAAATTTCATTAATTTACGTCTAGAAACTTCCAATGTCATCTTTCTTTCCTTCATTATTTTTTCTTAGCAAGCCGTTTCGATCGTTATAGGGAACGTTCATGGCAAGCTTTAAAACATCTGCCAATGAACCATGAACTAAATTAAGGAGTAAAAACTAAAGACAAACTGCCCAATAACGGCCAAGCAACAACTCCAGCAAATAAAGCTATGCCGAGAACAATTGACAGGGCGTAAAATTGAGTTTGACCAGAAACGTTGTATTTAAGACTTTCACCACCGAAAAGCGTAGCTAAACCGACTAAATTAACGACACCATCAACAAGATAGCGATCGAGCCAAGAAACAACTCCCGAAACTAAACCAACGACAAAGACGATCGTCACGCGATACAGTTGTGCTGTATAGAGGTCGTATGCAAAAAAGTCTTGGACTGCTTTGGGTTTGAATTGAATTGGCTTAGCAATACTGTCGTTAAGATAGATAAACGCAGATACAGCGCTACCGATAATTGTCGAACCAATTAATAATCCAACGACAGTAATATTTAAACTCGACCAATCTGGTAATAATCCCCATTGCCCTAGTAACAGGGGTACGTGTAAAGCTAAACCCGCAACAACCGTCATCGGTAATACCAAAGGCCATAAGGCTTCTGGAGAACGCACGGTCATCGGTTTGGGTTTGCCGCCAAAGATCGAGCTAAATTCTCTAGTTACGCTAAAAGCAGTTAAGCCATTAACTACTAACATTACTCCAACTAGCAAAGGACGATCCTGCCAGAGGTTATCTGCCATCTCTACCAATGCCCAAAAACAACCCAGAGGAGGCAAGGCAACCAGAGAAGTAGCACCGATTAAATAACAGATAGCCGAGACAGGACGACGCGACCACAACCCACCGTATTGAGTTAGGTCTTGAGTAATATTATTCCAGACAATGCCACCAATACTCATTACTAAAATCGACATCGCGATCGCATAAGTAAGTAATAGCTTTAGAGCAATTTCGTCTTGTTGCGTGCCAACGGCAATAAACACTAAACCCATATAGGCACTGACTGAATAAGATAGCGATCTTTTTACGTCGATTTGCGCGATCGCGATCAAAGATGCACCCACTGCCGTTACCGCACCAATACAGATCATGACAGTAGAAGCAACGGGAGATAAAGCAAAAATGGGTTGCAATTTAATCAAAACCCAAGCGCCTGTAGAAACGACGATCGTGTTTCTGAGAATTGTCGCTGGCATCGGCCCTTCCATGGCTTCGTCCAACCACAAATGCAAGGGAAATTGAGCGCATTTACCCAAAGGGCCAGCAATCAAAGCTAAACTTAATAGAGTTGCTAGGTTGGGGTCTATGTTTGCCGTTTTCGCCCATTCTGCTAACTCGGTATAGTTCCAAGTACCAGCTATAGGAAGCAATGCCACCACTGCCATTAGCAAGATTAAATCTCCTACCCGTTTGGTGAGAAAAGCGTCTCTAGCACCCGTTACAACCAAAGATTGGTTGAACCACAAACCGATCAGAAGATAAGTCCCTAGGGTCAAAATTTCCAGCACTACGTAGCTGAAAAATAAAGAGTTACACAGGACTAAAGTACACATTCCCGCTTCAAACAAGGCAACTAGGGAGTAAAAACGCGCCCAGCCCCAATCCATTTCCATGTAGCCGATCGCGTAAATTTGGGCAGCTAAATTTAAACCAGTAATTAAAAGCAATGCCCCAACAGTTACGGAGGAAATTTCGACATCGAAAGAAATATTTAAATTTGCGGCATGAAGCCAATTAAATGAGAGATACTGAGATGGTTTGTTCCATACAGATGGCAATACCAACAAACTGTGGACAAATCCCAACAAGCTCATTAAAGTACTAATATATCCTGCTGGTCTTGGGCCAGTTTGACGGATGATTCCTGGCGACCAAGGCAATGCCAAAACCACCCCTATTAATGCATACAGAGGCACCAGCCAGATACTCTGGCTGAGAAAGTGTATCATATCAATCACCTTTATTTCGTTGGTTCTTGGTTTGCCACCTCCATACCCTTAAACAGGATGGCAAAAGACAAACTTACATAATTATCTAACAGTTAGACACTTTGTAAATCGCCACTTTTCTGATAAGTTGACATTTTTTTGCTTTCGACGAGCAAAAATTCTAAAAAAGTTTGAGCAATAATTGATAGTTGTTTGCCAGCTAAATAAGTTACATACCAGCGACGCATAATCGGAAAATTTTCTACGTCTAAAATTGCCAGTTCGCTATTATTTGTTTCTGCTGTCAAGCAATGACGAGACAGTACAGAAATTCCTAATCCTCCAGCGATCGCGTGTTTGATTGCCTCGTTACTTCCCAATTCCAATCTGACTTTGACAGATACTTTATTACTATTAAATAAGTTTTGAACTGCTACTCTAGTACCAGAACCAGGTTCGCGCATGATAAATGCTTCGTCATTAAGAGCTTTAATCGGAATGTTTTTGCGACCCGCCAAAGGATGAGTTTTTGGTGCTAAGACTACCAATGGATTGTCCAGAAAAGACTGACTGCAAATATCGAGATCCTCTGGAGGTTGACTGACAATATAAAGATCGTCTTGATTCTCCATCATCCGTCTGGTGACTTCTTGATGGTTGGTTACTGTCAAAGAAATGTCAATCCCTGGATACTTTTCGCAAAAAGAACCTAACAGACGAGGAGCAAAGTATTTTGCCGTGGTAATTACAGCTAAACTCAAGCGTCCTTGCTTCGTTCCTTTTAAATCTGCTACCTTCATCTCAAAGTTCGACAGTCTTTGAAAAATATCCTGACAAGTTGTTAGCAATTCTTTCCCTGCTTCGGTAAGATAAAGACGTTTACCTATTTGCTCGAATAGCGGCAAACCTACAGATTGGGTAAGCTGCTTGATTTGACTTGAAACAGTAGGTTGAGTTATGTACAATTCTTCAGCAGCACGAGTAAAACTACCGTGACGGGCAACTGCTTCAAAAACCGCTAACTGGTGTAGGGTTGCCTGAATCAAAAAAGCCTCCTTAATTTTTATAAATCGCTTTAAATACTGCTCGTTAACTCTCGATCGAGCTAATCCTTCTCCTTTTTTTAGTTTTTAGGATAAATATAATCATAGAGATAAATCAATGTTTTAGCAATATGTATAGAAAAATATTTATGATAAGTCTTACTTAAGTTGGGCATTAGGTTGTAGCAGTAGTGCCACGGCTCACTTAAGCAATAATTAAATAAAATGCGTCCTTAGATAGACGCAGATAGTTATTACAACATAGGGAATATTGCTAACATTGTTGCCTGTTCCCTGTTGCCTATTCCCTGTTGCCTGTTCCCTGTTGCCTGCTCCCTGTTGCCTGCTCCCTTTTTAAACCCACTTACCAACAACCACTCGAAGCGTACCATCATCTCTTTGTTGTTCTTCTTCAATCGTAAAACCTTGTTGTTTTACCGATCGCAGTAACATTTTGTGAGCGTATTTTTGATTGATGGTATCGAGAAATTGTTGTCGATCGATTTTTGCTCCCCACCAGTCTGAAACCACCTGATAAGTTTCCCCTTTCAAACGAAAACCGATATCGTATCCGTTTGCTTGACGAATAACATATTCAGCACGGGTAGTATTGCCTTGATAACCACGTACTTCGGTATTATTTTCTATTTGATAACCGCATTCTCGTAGGACTTCTTCTAAAATTATTCCATCTTTGATTTGAAGTTCGATCGCCGTAAAATGAGACATAATAATTTTTTGTTGCATAGATAAAATTTTGAATCTTATCTAAAATAACTTTTGGCTTGAATTTAAGCAAAACTATACGTTAAATTTGAGGCATTTTTTCGCGCGCGATCGTAAATAAAACGATCTAAAATGGGGCGATCGTAAATTTGTAACTTGTGGGAATACTCAACGCAACGCCCAGGTGAATAAACTAATGCCCCACGAAAATTTTGTCAAAAATTACGCTCCATTCCAATTGTTTGCCTTCTTTAACGATTTTGCTGAAGAAATCGATTTGGAATCTGCTAACTCGTTTGCGATCTCGAACGACGGATGCAGATTGATTAGTTCTAGTAGCAGTAGCGATCGCGCGATTAAAATTTGGGATATTCACTCGCAACAACTGTTATACACTTTAGAAGGACATAGCGATCGCGTTAGTTCGGTGGCAATAACACCCGACGGCAAAAAACTTGTCAGTAGCAGTAGCGATCGTACGATTAAAATTTGGGATTTAGAAAAGATGCAACTGTTGCATACTTTGCATGGTCATACTTACGAGATTTATGCGGCTGTTATCAGCTCCGACGGTAAAAAAATTGTCAGTGGTAGCGGTGACAACACGATTAAAATTTGGGATTTGCGAACTCGTTGGCTATTAAATACTCTAAAAGGACATTCCAACTCAGTTAAAGCGGTAGCGATTACCCCCGATAACCAAAAAATTGTCAGCGGTAGTAGCGATGGTACGGTTAAAATTTGGGATATCGACTCTGGCGAAATGCTTCATTCTTTTGATGGCTGTGCAAGTGTTGCATCAGTTGCTGTGACTCCCGACGGAAGTAATATTGTAACTGGGTGTGACGACTTAACCATAACAATGTGGCAAATACCAGACGCGATCGCCTAAAAAAATCTTCATCATCTTCTGCAAAACGTCATAATAGGTATAAACTACTAAAAACCCAGACGGTGAAGATGCGTTGGATCTTAAGTTTACTATGCATAGTGCTTATTTGTGTCTGTCAACTTCCTGCCTTGGCGCAGGAAGTTGACACTGCTACAACTATTTCCGAAGCACAATGGCAACACGGTCACGAAATCGCCAAAAAAGCGGTTGTTGCTGCTAAAAAAGGAAATTTTAACCAGTCAGAGCGATACTGGTCTGAATTAATTACCGAATTTCCTGAAAATCCTGCTGTTTGGAGCAACCGAGGTAATATTAGAGTTGCACAATATAAATTAGATGAAGCGATCGCTGACTTCGATCGCGCTATTCAACTAGCTCCAGAGCAACCAGATCCCTATTTAAATCGAGGCGTAGCTTTAGAAGGGAAAGGTCAATACCAAGAAGCTCTTGCTGACTACGATCGCGTTATTGCCATCAACCCTCAAGACGCAATGGCATATAATAACCGAGGCAATGCTATGGCGGGACAACAACGCTGGCTGGAAGCTCTCACCAATTATCAAAAAGCTGCCGAAATAGCTCCCGATTTTGCGATCGCTCGTGCTAACGCTGCTCTAATATCCTATCAAATTGGTAATAAACAACAGGCAATGCGCGATTTTCGTAACATGGTACGCAAATATCCGATGTTTGCCGATCTGCGTGCTGCTTTGACTGCCTTACTTTGGGAAACAGGACAACAAGGCGAAGCTGAAAGTAACTGGGTGTCAACAGTCGGCATTGACTCGCGCTATCAAGATCTTAATTGGGTAAAAAATGTCCGTCGTTGGCCTCCTCAAATGGTGGCAGCATTAGAAAAGTTTTTGACTCTAAATTAAGGGATAGGGAACGTCCTTCGGAGGACAAGGGGACAAGGGGACAAGGGGATAGGGAACGTCCTTCGGAGGACAAGGGGATAGGGAAAATTAGCAAGTAGCAAGTAGTAAGCAGTAAGTGTGCTGCGTTTTTACTTATTACTTGCGATCTCAAATATAAAAACTTATATAATTATTGTCTTAAATGTTCCAATTATAAGATAGGATTCTAAAGTTGGTTTTGACGAGCGATCGCTTGTCAAAAGTAAAGGGGAAAGTCCAGTGCGAATCTGGCGCTGTCCCGCAACTGTAATTCGATTTTGAATAAATAATTTAATATTTTTCATTCAAAAAAGATTAGTCAGAATGCCCGCCAACAAAGATCGGATCGAAACTTTTAGGCACGTCTGCGAGGTACAGGAAGTGTTAAATTACATCGGTTTTAAACTAGATTTTTTCTGGCACAAATTTCTATTGTTGGCAATATTTAAGATAAATATTGGTCGTTCTACACATATTTGAAAACTGACAATAGAAATTGAAAAATAATGGTAAAACATGCGTTATTTGTTTGTAAAACTTGCGCTAGTACTTGGAAAGATGGCAAGAAAATTGGTATTAGCGGTGGCGATCGATTACTAGAAAAACTCACTCAAATTCATCGAGATTGGCATTTAAATCATGAATTTTCGCTCGAATCTGTTGCTTGCATGAGTGCTTGTAGTCGCGCTTGTACTATTTCTTTTGTAGCTAAAAATAAATATAGTTATTTATTTGGCGATTTATGTGCTGATGCAAATAATTTAGAAGAAACTTCGGCGGCAATATTAGAATGTGCCAGCTTATATTATGCTAAAGCAAATGGATTACTAGCGTGGTCAGAGCGTCCCGAACTTCTTAAAAAAGGTATTGTCGCTCGAATTCCTCCAGTAGATTTTTAAGTTCGATTATTATTGGTTACACTGAGAAAAAAGATATGAAAAACAACAAGATTGTTGTAAATTTATTTGGCGATCGAATTAAAAAAACCATCGCAAATCTTAGCATAGTTGCAATTAGTTTATTAGGACTATTATGGTCTAGCCAACAAGCGATCGCGCATCATCCGATGGGAGGCAATCTTCCTTCTAATTTTATCGAAGGTTTTGCATCGGGTTTAGGTCATCCCGTTATTGGTTTAGATCATTTTGCTTTTGTAATTGCTAGTGGTTTAATCGCAGCCGGACAAACAAAAGGAATGAGAATTCCGATCGCGTTTGTTTTAACAGCCATGTTGGGAACGGGAATTCATTTAATGCAAGTTAACTTACCCATACCCGAAATGGTAATTGCCGGTTCGGTAATTGCTTTTGGCGCAATTTTGGCGATCGAACATAATCGTCAAGATCGAACTCAATTATCTCTTGCGATCTTGGTAAGTTTAGCGGCGATCGCAGGAATTTTTCACGGTTACGCTTATGGCGAATCGATCGTTGGCGCACAAACATCGCCTCTAATTGCATATTTAATTGGTTTTACATCAATTCAATCGTCGATCGCTTTAGCTGGATTAGCTGTAGGTAAAGCAATCTTCAAACAAAAGGGCGCAAGATTCGATCTGACAATGCGTTTTCTAGGTTTGGCGATCGGCGCGATCGGCGTTGTCTTTTTTACTTCTGCATTGACAGCTTAAATTAATAGACCTATTGCTTGAAACTCTGCCGCACTCATTTTCGGCAGATTCTTCTCAAAAAAAAATTAAGCTCACAGTGTCGGATTTTAGATTTTCTGACATTGTAAGCTATCTATTAAACGGGCGAGGAGGGATTCGAACCCCCGACACCGTGGTCCGTAGCCACGTGCTCTAGTCCACTGAGCTACACGCCCTAGAGTGATTGGAAACTTCTTGAATTTCTCCAACGGTAAACAATACTAACACAAACAAAACTAATAATGCAAGACTCAGACAAAAATCAAAGATTATCTCATCTCAATTCCCAAGGTGAGGCGCAAATGGTAGATGTTTCGAGCAAGCAACCGACTCGTCGCCAAGCAATTGCCCAAGGGTTAATAAAAATGTCAAAAGAAACCTTTGAGGCGATCGCCGCAGGAAATGCACCAAAAGGAGATGTTTTAGGAACGGCAAAACTAGCAGGAATTATGGCAGCCAAACAGACATCAAATTTGATTCCTTTATGCCATCCCTTGCCTTTACACAAAATTGAAGTACAGCTAATTGCCGATGCACAACTACCTGGTTACCAAATTCAAGCAACTGTAACTACCAAAGCAGAAACAGGAGTAGAAATGGAAGCATTAACAGCCGTATCGATCGCCGCGCTTACCCTTTATGACATGGCAAAAGCTTTGGATAAATCCATGCAAATCGAATCAATTCAATTGCTGAGTAAAACAGGTGGTAAATCTGGAGATTATTTTCGCAGCGAAAACCCCAATTAAACCTTTACAATAAACTTAGTACAAACGTGGCCATGCTACTTTTGACTTTTGACTTTTGTACAGACGCGAAATTAGCCTAACGGCACGGCTTCGCCTACGCGTCTCTACGACTTTTGACTTTTGAATGAGTGACTTTTGACTTTATATGCCTCCCCGTTGGTCTCGTAAACCCGATCGCAAAGATCCTGAATACAGAAAATTAGACGATCGCATGAATTTTGCTTTCCATGTTGCTGTTTTTGCTGCTAGCAATTCTGGCGCGTGGTTTGTTCGCACTATAAAAACTGCTGATTGGACTTGGACAATTTGGTTGACAGGAATATGGGGAACGATCTTACTACTGCACTTAATTTACATAAGCGCGATCGCTGATTATTCCCTCGAATCTAAAACTTAATTTCAGATGAAAGAAGAAATTGAAAAACTAGCCGCCGAAATTGGTGAAAACGTCTATATAGATATAGCTAAATGGCATCTCTATCTATCTGACGCGCATTTGCATACGGTATTGGCAGAAAAACTTTATCCTCTAATTGAAGATGATGCTGTCAACGAAAATGCAGTGACAAAAATTTTAAACGAGATTCCAGTTAAATTGGGCGGCGGTAAAAAAGAACTACCTTTAGTCGATCTTTTACCAATGCAATGTCAAGTCAATTTGATCGATTTGTTAGAAGAATATCAAAAAAATAAATGAAGGCAAGAGGCAAGAGGCAAGAGTTTTTTACTTGCTACTTGCCTTGCTACTTGCTACTTATTTAGATTCTAGTGCCGCCGCCGTTTTTTGACGATCGATTTTGAGAATCAATACAGATAAAGGAGGTAAACACAGATCTAAAGAATAAGGCATACCGTGGAAAGACCATTCATCAGTCCACTTACCGCCTAAGTTGCCCATGTTGCTACCGCCATATTGCCTAGAATCACTGTTAAAAAGCTCGGTGTAAAATCCTAGTTCGGGAACGCCAACGCGATAGTGACTGTGGGGTTGTGGTGTAAAATTACAAACAGCAATGATAAACTCGTTAGGATCTTTGTCGCGACGAACAAAAGAAACCACGCTATGACGGTTGTCGCTACAGTCGATCCACTGAAAACCTTCGCGATCGAAATCTCTGGTATACAAGGCGGGTTCGCTCTTGTAAAGTTGATTGAGTTCGCTAAAAAATTGCTTCAGTTGTTTGTGGCTATCGTACTGCAACAATTGCCATTCTAGATCTGCCCAAACATTCCACTCACTCCATTGTCCGAATTCCATGCTCATAAACATAGTTTTCTTACCTGGATGAGCGAACATATAGGTAAATAAACAGCGCACGTTAGCGCATTTTTGCCACTCGTCCCCTGGCATTTTACCGATGATATTGCTCTTACCGTGGACGACTTCATCGTGAGAAAGCGCCAGCATGTAGTTTTCGCTGTGGTTGTACCACATACTGAAAGTAATATTATTTTGATGGAATTGACGAAACCAGGGATCGGTGCTGAAATAGTCCAGCATATCGTGCATCCAACCCATATTCCACTTCAAGTTAAAGCCCAATCCACCCACATAGGTAGGCCAGGATACCATCGGCCATGCAGTTGACTCCTCCGCGATCGAAAGCACGCCAGGAAAATAGCTGTAAAGAACGCTATTGACTTGGCGCAGAAAATCGGCAGCTTCGAGATTTTCCCGACCGCCGTATTGATTGGGCAGCCACTCGCCTGGTTTGCGACAATAATCATTGTAGAGCATCGAAGCAACGGCATCGACACGAATGCCGTCAATGTGGTATTTATCGAACCAAAACAGAACGTTGGCAACTAAAAAGTTGCGAACTTCGTTGCGATTGTAATTAAAAACGAGAGTACCCCATTCTTTATGTTCGCCTTTACGAGGATCGGCGTGTTCGTAGAGATGAGTGCCGTCAAAAAATGCCAAACCGTGACCGTCTTTAGGAAAATGACCTGGCACCCAGTCAACGATGACACCAATATCATTTTGATGGCATCGATCGATAAAATACATTAAATCTTCTGGCGTACCGTAGCGCGAAGTGGGAGCATAATAACCAGTAACTTGATAGCCCCAAGAACCATCAAAAGGATGTTCGGCGATAGGCAGTAATTCGATATGAGTATAGCCTAATTCTTTAACGTAAGGAATTAATTTATCTGCTAATTCGTAATAGCTCAAAAACCGCGCTTGTGGCTTTAATTCCGAAACTGGTACTGGATCGGATTCTCCTTTGAGTAGCTTGGTTTTGGTTTCTGAAGAAGCATGCAACCAAGAACCCAAATGCAATTCATATACCGATACTGGTTTGGTGAGGGGGTCAGTATGACGGCGCTTTTCCATCCATTGTTCGTCTTGCCATTGATATACATCCAAATCGGCAACGATCGAAGCGGTTTTCGGTCTGACTTCTTGCCAAAAACCATAAGGATCGGATTTTTCGTAGATATGTCCTTCCCAGTTTTTGACTTCGTATTTGTAAGAAGTACCAATGATTAATTCAGGAATAAATATTTCCCAAATCCCATTGCTGATTTTACGCATTTGGTGGTCTCGACCATCCCAGTTATTAAAATCGCCAATAACTGAGACATTACGCGCATTTGGTGCCCATAGAGCGAAATAAACGCCCTTAATGCCATCAATTTCGGACAGGTGCGCCCCTAATTTTTCATAAATGCGATGGTGATTGCCTTCTGAAAATAAATGTACGTCAAATTCGGTTAAATTATGAGAGCGAAACGCATAGGGATCGTAAATAACTCGCTCGCGATCGCCTTCAAGTAAACGCAATTGATAGTTATTTATTTCTGATGCTTCGATCGTACAAACAAAAAAATGGGGATTGTGTAACGCTTCCATCGCATATTCGGAACGTTCTTCGGGACAAATTACCCATGCTGCTTGCGCTTTAGGCAAATATGCTCTGACTACCCAACTTTTTACTTTGCCATTTTGTTCTAAGGGATGACAACCGAGTATTTCAAAAGGATTTTGATGTAAATTGTTTACTATTTGGGTGACTTGTTCTGGGCTGATAAGCTGCTTCATTATAAAACCTTTGTCAAAAAATACTGGCGAGAGTGCTTTAAGTTAAATTGTTTGCTTAATTTTTTATCTTCATGCGTCACTTATCCTCGATCGATCGGAAGATAAATGACGCTCAGATGTCGTATACAAAAGGAAATCTTTAAAAGGCTTCACAATAATACTTATACACACTTTAACGGTTTTTGTCAGATTTCCGTTTAACAAAATGAATGTATGTTCATTGTTCATCGGGCAAGGGGCATCGGGCAAGGGGCATCGGGCAAGGGGCATCGAGTGAAGTCAAAAGTCACTCATTTAAAAGTCAAAAGTAATAATTTGCTACTTGCTACTTACTACTTACTACTATCCCCCTACTCCCTCCTGGCACTCAGCACTTCAATTCACTCAGCACTCCCTTCAAAACGGAGTGAAGGTTTTAAACAGTTTACGGATATTCAAAAGAAAAATAGTCTCTTTTATATTGCTACTTACTGGAGAGGGAAAAGGATTTTTTGCCAGTTCGGTCTGTAATTGAGCGTATTGTGCTGCTGTCAAGGGTTTACCATCTAAAGGCGATCGCGCCTCTGTAATAATTTCATTACGTAGTATTTCTTCTGGTTTATCTTCTGGTGGCGGTAGTGCCGAAACGACTTGAGGAATAAATCCAAAACATATGCCGATCGCGATCGCTAAAAATTGATTGTTCATAGTTCATAGTTCATAGGGCAATGGGCAATGGGCATCGGGCATCGGGCATCGGGCAATGGGCAATGGGCATCGGGCAATGGGCAATGGACAAGGGGCAACGGGCAATGGGCAAAAGTAATAAGTAATAAGTAATAACGCGGCACACTTGAGGCACGGCCGATCGAGGAAACCTGCGGTGCTTTTATTTCTGAGGAGGACTGGAAGCGGAGGTTTCCTCCGCTTATTAAAGTCCGTGAAACATCATTAATCGCACCTTCGGATGGGATAGTGCCGTGCTACTTGCTACTTGCTAGTATCCCCTAACCCCTACTCCCTATCCCCTATCCCCTATCCCCTATCCCCTATCCCCTATCCCCTATCCCCTACTCCCTATTCCCTGCTGACTATTTTGATAGACTGAC
>JBOFLQ010000036.1:0-5055 GCA_051657945.1 Xenococcaceae cyanobacterium
TATTGATAATTATCATCTCTACCAACAACAGCGACAATTTAATGAAATATTAGAAGCTGAAGTTGTCAAACGAACCGAAGAATTGCGATTAGCTCAAGCTCAATTAATCGAACGGGAAAGATTGCCAGCGCTCGGAGAATTTGCTTCGACGATCGTCCATGAAATTCGTAATCCAGTGACAACAATGCTGATGGGATTGAATTATTTTCAAAAAACTTGTACGTCCTCGCGCGATCGCCAAAGAGCAGAATTAGCACTTGAAGAAGCCGATCGCCTGCAAAACCTTCTCAAAGAAATTTTACTCTACGCGAAGCCCCAAACATTGCAGCTTGAGGCATTAGAGCTAAATGAGCTAATTGAGGCAATGCTATTGTCACTCCAAGAGATGCCAGAAGCAGATGGAAGAAAGATTAAATTTATTCCAGCACCTACTAAAGTTACTATTTTGGGAGATAAAGATAAACTCAAACAGGTATCGATTAACCTAATACGCAATGCTTGTGAAGCGATCGATCTTGGTGAGGTAGTAACTTGCAAAATTGAATTAGAATCAGAGGGCGATCGAGCTTGTTTGAGCGTTCATAATGATGGTATTCCTATCCCTGCCGAACTTTTGCCTAAGTTAACTCAACCATTTTGTTCTGGTAAACCTGGAGGTACTGGATTGGGGCTAGCGATCGTCAAACGGATTGTAGATGCACATGGAGGAGCGTTGTCAATACAATCTGAGGCATTAGAGGGAACTAAAGTAAATATTACATTACCTATAGCAGTCGCTTAGTCTTTATTCCCGTTCCATTCGATCGACTCTCTCGGGGAACGTCCCTAAACTCTCCCCCATTCATTTTTTTTCGACATATATTAGAACGATAGGACTGATAATTTTAAACTGTCAACTCCGAATAACGAAATTCCGATTGCGTAGCACTTCCGCATTTGAAGCACTTCAAACGTATTATGATGACTTGGTCGCAATTATTGACGCGCAAAAGACTGGGCAAAAAAGCCGCAGAAGATCCTCAGAGTGAAAGCGGACGAACTTGTTTCCAAAAAGATTACGATCGCTTGATTTTTTCTGCTTCATTCCGCTCTCTCAAGGATAAAACACAGATATTCCCTCTATCCAAAAATGATTACGTTCGCACTCGTTTGATTCATAGTTTAGAAGTCTCTTGTGTCGGTCGTTCTCTCGGCGCGATCGTCGGACGAGAAATTATTAATAGACATAAACTCCAAGATTTTACGCCTTCTGATTTTGGCGATATTGTTTCTGCTGCTTGTTTGGCACACGATATCGGCAATCCTCCCTTCGGACACGCGGGAGAAGATGCTTTGCGTGCGGCTTTTAAAACTTGGTATGGCAGCACTTTATCATCTCATCAGTCTTCTTTCACTACTCGACAAAAAGCTGATTTCGATCTGTTTGAAGGTAATGCCCAAGGTTTTCGAATAGTAGCGCGCCAGGAAGTACCGACGGTTATAGGTGGAATGCAACTGACCTGTCCGACTCTGGCAGCTTTTATGAAATATCCCAGAGAATCTTACATTCCCGAGTATATTTTTGATAAAGATCGAGAACATGAGGGCGATCGCGTTGGTAAAAGTACACTTAAATATGGTTTTTTCCAGGCAGAAAAGGAATTATTTGCAGAAGTTGCCCAAACTGTTGGATTGATCCCAAGACATGCCGATTATAATTGGTGGGCGCGTCATCCTTTGGTTTTTTTGGTAGAAGCTGCTGACGATCTTTGCTATCACATTGTCGATCTTGAAGACGGACACTACATGGGCTATCTCAATTATCGAAAGACAACAGAGTTGTTAGAAGAAATCGTCAAACCAGTCAAACCAAAGAGTGCTGGTGAAAGTGATGTGGAAAGAATTAGGTATCTGCGCGCTAAAGCGATCGGTACTTTAGTTGAAGAAATTGCTGAAATTTTCTTATCCCATGAAAAAGAAATTTTAGCTGGTAATTTCGATCGCGATTTAATTTATCAAAGTCAATACTGCGATACGCTTAAAGCAATTCTCAAAATTACTCACGATAAAGTTTATTTTCATAGTGATGTGGTTCGCATTCAGATTGCAGGGTACAGAGTGCTTGGCGATCTTTTTTCTCAGTTTGTCGATGCATCTTTAAATAGCGATTGGGATCGTCATAGTAACATGGTTGTGAAAATGCTACCCGAAAAATACCGACCTAGCGATCGCGATAGTTGTTACGAAAAAGTCCTTAAAGTTACTGACTATATTTCTGGAATGACTGATTCTTTTGCAACTAGTTTATTCCAACAATTTCGAGGCATTTCTTTGAACTAACTATTTGTTTCGATCCCAAAGTGCCTCAAATAATTTAACTCGTATTTTTATAAGCCGAATCGTGACCAAAAAATTGGGATACAAGCCCCGCAATATGCTGTAGCTTTTATTTTAGATTTTTTCTGTCTGGAAACTATCAGTTGGTCTGTGAACCAAGAATCTCCGCACATAAGCGGGCGGAGATTGTCAACTAATTAAATAGGCATAAAAAGTTTTTTTTGGCGATCGATAAAACCAATTAATTTTAATTATCTACAAAAGCAATCAAGTTCCAGGTAAAAAACGTAAAGATTCCTGCATGTAAGAGCGATCGCCCAATTGTTCGAGCATCGGTCCGTATTTACCAAATTTAACGATACTAATTGAGGCGGCTGGCATATCGATGCGATCGCGATATCGTCCCAAATCGATGCCCAAAAGACCGCAAAGAATAATCCGAACCGTGGCTTTATGGGAAACAACCAGAACGTTGCCATCCTTGTGTTTCTGTTCGATTTCGGCAATAATCAAATCTGCGCGACTGGAGATCTCGACTGCTGTTTCTCCACCAGTAGGAGCATTCCAAGCTGGTTCGGTCAGCCAGTTAATGTAATCTTCTCCGTAATGCTGTTGGACGTATTCGGCAGTTTTACCCTCCCACTCGCCATAGCGAATTTCTTTTAAGCCATCTCTTAGCTGCATCTCCCTTCCCACAGCATCGCACAAAGGTTTGGCAGTGGCGATCGTCCTCTTCATCGGACTGACATACACTGCTTCCCAGGGTAGCTTGCGATAGGTATCGGCAAAAGCTTTTGCCATTAACATACCTTCGGGTGTCAATTCGGGATCGAGTTCGCCACAGTAACCGCCAGTACGACTGTAAACAGTTTCGCCGTGTCGCATTAGATAGAGTTTTAGGGTCATTGTAGAGATTAGAGGTTAGGGGTTAGGAGTTAGGGATTAGAGATTTGTCAGACGATTGCTTCTTCAGTAGAACTTTAACAAAAGTTTGTGAATACTTATTCAAGAGATTGTCGGCGACTTTATGCCAACAAAACAATTCTAAAACTCTTTGACGACTAGCTTTACCCATCGATTTTCTTAAGTAGTTATCTGCTAGTAATTGCTCGATCGCGTCGGCTAACGAATTAGGATTATCGGCTTCAACTATTAAACCAGTTACACCATTTTCAATAATTTCTGTCATACCACCAACTTTAGTTGCGATCGCAGGAATTCCCGTCGCCATTGCTTCTACCAAACTCATGCCAAAAGATTCGCTCAATGATGGGTTGACGAGTAAATCTGCTTGACGATAGCGATCGACTAATTCTAGGTGGTTGACAGCACCTAGAAAATTTACGCCAGAGTCATTATCTGACAATTTACTCTGCAAATGGGAAAAATAATTTTCGGGTGCAAAGTTAATTAGGTTAGTAACTTTAGGATCGTCGCTTAAAGATGCTAAAAATTCGGTGGGAGTAGGTTTTTGGGGACCAACAATTTCTAATTGTACTGAAGGAAATTTTTGGCGGACGATTTTCAAAGCATCGAGTAAAGTATGCAAACCTTTTTCTGGAGAAATACGACCGACAAAAAGAATTTTTTGACTGCGATCTCCTTTCGGTCGTGCTACGCAATCGAGCGAATTGCTTTTAACGTCCGCAGCAATAATTGTTTCCTCTTTAATAAATTCTTGACTGTCTACACCATTAAAAACAGTTTGAGAGCGATCGGCATATTGGGGAAAAGAAGTTTTGATTTTGTCGGTAATATATTGACTGCAACCAATAATTAAATCTACACCAGATAAGCGTTTTTCTATTGTTTTAGCTTCGAGTTGACTCAGCCACTCGCAGTGCATATGTAAGATGACTTTTAGGTTGGGGTTAAAAGCTTTAATTAAGGGAACAAATTGCGAAAAATTATGGATATGAACTAAATCGCATTGTTGTTTTCGTAAATCTAAAGCTACCCCTAAAGCATAGCCAAAGCCATACAAATTAGAAGCAAAATAATTTGGTTTTGCTAAAATTTTAGCTAATAGTTTGCTACAACCATTAAATAATTTATCGGCAGCGATCGGAACTCTTCGATATTCAACATTTTCAAAAAATTCTACTGCCGATTGATTCTTATTTTTTCGAGAATAAACAATTACCGAACAAGATTTAACCAGACGACGAGCAACTTCGTAATTCCAAATCGGAATCGAACCAGCTTGCACTGGAGGACTAACAGTATCCCAAGGTTGATTTACTAAAGCTATTTTCATAACTTTGAAATTATTTGATGACTAAAAAGAGTTAAGCGCTTGTCCAGTTTAGCCTCGGATCGAACTAATTTGTTTTGCTTGCATCATCTCTAATATTTCGATCGCCCTGTTGTAAACTTACATACTTTGTTTAAACTCGAACAAAATGGGAGTGGCTAGACATATAAGTAAAAATTTTAATTTGGTAATTATTGTTTTAATATTTAAATCATTTTTTTGACTTAAAATAACTTAACGTCCAAAATTACCCAAAAATTGTCTATTGGTTGACGAAGGAATGAGGGTTTTAGTATCATAAAAAATGAATTAAAACTAGTCCAAGGGATTCTTGTGTCTATTTTTTGAAAATGCCTCTAGAAGCCTCAATCTTTCGTTATTTCAAACAATACAAGATGAGCTTCTAATTGTAAGCGATTGTAAAAAGTATTTGACAAAAAAAGCTAATATCCCCATGTGAGCAACTTTTGCGATCGCTAATCACA
>JBOFLQ010000037.1:0-62960 GCA_051657945.1 Xenococcaceae cyanobacterium
TGCAAAAAGAATATTTCTGGCAAAAAAGGCTATCCCAAATTCAAAAAACACTCTCGTTCAGTAGAGTATAAAACTTCAGGATGGAAATTATCCCAAGACAGAAAAAAGATAACCTTTACCGATAAAAAAGGAATAGGGATACTTAAATTAATTGTTAGTCGTGATTTCTTCTACTATCAATTAGAACAGTTTAAAAGATGCAGAATCATTAAACGGGCTGATGGTTACTATGTTCAATTTGTTTTAAAACTAGACCCTAGAGATACGGTTAAATCCTTTCCTGTAACGAGAAAGTGTATTGGGATTGATGTTGGTTTAAAAGAATTTTTAGCCGACTCAAATGGCAATTTAGAGCCAATTCCTCAGTTTTATAGAAAAGCCGAAAAACAACTGAATCGAGCTAACCGGAAAAAGTCCAAAAAGTATCAAAAAGGAGTCAAGCAATCCAAGAATTATCACCAAGCTAGAAATAGGTATGCACTCGTACATTTAAAAGTAAGTAGGCAGCGAGAAGAGTTTGTCAAAACAGTGGCACTCCGCTATATCCAATCTAACGATTTGGTAGTCTATGAAGACTTAAATGTTAAAGGCATGGTTAGAAATCGAAAACTAGCTAAGTCGATAACTGATGCAGGGTGGTCAACTTTTAGACAATGGTTGGAATATTTTGGGCATAAGTATGGGAAAGCAACGGTAGCAGTACCAGCTCATCAAACTAGTCAAATCTGCTCTAACTGTGGCGTTGTAGTCAAAAAGTCTTTATCTACCAGAACTCATATTTGTGAATGTGGATATTGTGAAGATAGAGACGTAAACGCAGCTATCAACATCTTGCAACGAGGATTAAATACGCTAGGGCATAGCGGAATCTACGCTTGGGGAGAGACTCCCTCTTGGGCATTTGGAGGTAATCCTGATGTCTAACGGAGACTCGATGAACCAAGAATCTGCCGTCTTTCAAGCGGCAGAGTGTCAAGAACTGTATTAGTTACCAGTACCCAATTCCCTTTTGAGTTGTTCTCGTTCGATCGCTTCAAATAAAGCCTGAAAATTACCTTCACCAAAACCCTTAGCTCGATCGCGCCGTTCGATTAATTCAAAGAAAAAAGTTGGTTTGTCAAAAATAGGTTGTGTAAAAATCTGCAAAAGAAGCGGTCGATTAATTAATTCTCGATCGCTGAATTTTTTATCTAATTGAAGATCGACTAAAATTTGTTGTTGGATAATCTTTTCCCATTCGCGATCGCTAAAATAAAAAGATTCAAAATTTTCTCTAAGTTTTCGATAATAACTATTAGGAACTTTTAAGAAAGATTGCCCCGACGCACGTAATTTCTGAGTAGCTTTAATAATTTGCGGTGTTGTCAGAGCGATATGTTGAATGCCAGCACCCCGATTAAAATCGAGGAATTCTTGAATTTGAGAATTAACTGAAATCGGTTCGTTGACGGGTAATTGTAAACCTTTACTGGGATGAAACATGACGATCGAATACAAAGCAGATCGAGCAGTTCGAATCGTAAAAGTCTGTTGTCTTTCAAACCCAAATACTTTTTCATACCAATTAACTGTTGTTTTTAATTCTCCCAAAGGCACATTCAAAACTAAATGATCGATTTGTGTGAATAAACTTTTTTCCTCTGGTGTCATCGATTTTTCAACGATCCATGGTTCGGGAAGCGTTGGAGTTATGCCAATTCTTTCGATTAGAGTGTGGCTGAGATTGGCAATACTAGTAATTTGACACCATTTAATTTTTCCTTGAGGAAATTGTTGTTCTTTAATTGGTTGTTTGACTTTAGTACCAACTGCGATCGCCTTTGCCATTAAAGTTTCTATATTTTCAACAGCAAAAACAAGATCGACTACACCTGGAGGATGAAGCCTCAAATATTCAGCGACTGGACTAGATCCATTTAAAGGAGAAGAAAGAACAAATCTTACTCGATCGCTCTTAACTACATCGGTGCGAGTATGATTGTTGTTGCCACTGGCGATCGCTTGAAAACTCATGACATTTACAAACCAATCCCGCCATTTTTTAGCATCGTCTACATAAAAGTGAACGCGATCGATTTGCATGGATCTTTAAAAAGCAGAAAACAAAAGCAAGTTCATTGTTTTGTAATTATTATCGAACAATTAGCAAAATAAATGACTCTCAGGTTGGATCTTTATTTTCATTGGTACTGCTTTAGAATTGGCAGTAAGAGCAAAAAAGATGGCATTTGCTTATGTTTGCGAGCTTAATATCTTCTTACGTCTATTTTTAGACTAACACAATCGGTACATAGGCGTACCATCGTACCGTATTCTTGAGTGCTAAGAAATTGCTCTGGTATTTGCAGCTACATTAGTTTTTTGCCAAGTCAGTCAAAATAAGATCGAAAAAATATCAAGCAGAACGGTGTCTGCCGGTTTAACCGATGAAGCCTCAAATCATCGTTTGCAGTTTAGGTAAAACTGGATTTAGAATTTTTAACTTATTAAGACACCAAGGGGCAGAAGTAATTGGCATTAGCGATCGTCCCATACCAGGCGCATTACAGTCAAGCATTATAGTTGGGAACTTACGTGCTGCTTCTACCTTAGTGGGTGCAAAAATTAGAACCGCACAGACTTTAATTTTAGCTGGCAACGATGATGCCCTCAACCTAGCAATACTGACACAAGCAAAAGTACTCAATCCCAACATCCGAATTATCAACCGTTTATTCAATCAAACTTTAGGCGATCGCTTGGATCTCACTTTGTCAAACCACTTCAGCATGAGTGTTTCCACATTGGCAGCACCAGTTTTTGCTTTTGCTGCGTTAAGAAGTAAAGCAAGCGGACATTTACTTTTATTCGAGCAAACTTGGCCGATTCGCGAAGAAATAATCGAGGAAACCCATCCTTGGTTTGGTATGAAGCTGAGCGAACTCTGGAATAATCGTTCTCGCATGTTAATTCATTATTTACCAGCCAGAGGAGAAATAGATCTAGTCTCAGCACTTGTGGGAAAAGGTTGCTTGCAAAAAGGCGATCGCCTAATTATTGGCGATCGACCAAAAATTCGTCAAAAAAGAAGTTTTCCAAGAGAGAAATTAGTCAAAGCGATCGCCAACTTACCAAAATACCAACGCTACCTTCGTCCCGTTGTTATAGTAATTTTTTTCCTTTTTCTGACCATTTTTCTGGCTACCATGACTTATGTCAGCGTTAACTACAATACTTCAATAGTTGATGCTTTTTCTTTTTCTGTCGGTACGATTACAGGTGTAGGAGGTGAAGATGAAATTTTAAAGGGTGCGCCCAGCAGCATTAAAATTTTTACTGCGGCGATCGCATTGGTAGGTGCGGGAATTGTTGGTATTTGCTACGCTTTAATCAATGATTTTATTCTCGGCAGTCGTCTCAAACAATTTTTGGATGCTGCCAAAGTCCCTACGCGCAATCACTACATTATCTGCGGTTTGGGAGAAGTTGGCATCAAAGTAGTTCGTCAGTTGCACGCTCAAGGATACGACGTAGTTGTTATCGAACCAGACGATCGCAACCGTTTTCTGCATATCGCTCGATCGCTCGGCGTACCAATTATTTTAGAAGATGCTAGTTTATCAGCAACTTTGAAAACTGCTAACATTCAGAGAGCAGCAGCATTAATAACACTCACCAGCAATGATACGACTAACTTAGAAATTGCTCTGACTGCAAAAGCTTTATCTCCCCAACTAGCTACGATCGTTCGCTCTCAAGACTCTCAATTTGCTCAGTTAGTACAAGAAGTATTCAAATTTGAAAGTGTTTTATCGCCGACAGAATTAGCAACTCATTCTTTTGTGGCGGCAGCTTTAGGCGGTAGAATTTTAGGTAATGGCATAACAGATGATTTGCTATGGGTAGCGCTTGCTGTCAAAATTTCAGTCGATCGCCCTTTTTGTGGCAAGTCAGTTAAAGAAGTAGCCATACAAACTGACTTTGTACCGCTTTATTTAGAAACAAAAAATAAAACCATCCACGGTTGGCAATTATTAGAGGCTTATCTCCAACCAGAAGATATTTTGTATCTAACTATGCCAGCCCATCGCCTCGAACAGCTATGGCGCGATCCTCCCACTGAGAAATTATTTTTGAAATAGTGCGATTGAGGCTAACATTATCCAAGTCAACGCTAGCAAGTCAGAGAGACCCCGCCGTGAAACGACGGGGCGGTGACTTCTGACTTCGTCAATTACAATCATCAGTTAAATAAATATCTCAGCCGTCTTTTATGATTAATAGCATGGCAAATAGTGCGACAATTCCATAGTGCGCTAGCATATATCATAGTAGATGAGAATAAAATTCGGTTGTATTGTTTGTTTTGCAATTTAACAGGCTTCTCTCCGAAATCTGAATCTCTACACCTTGTATAATTTTGGAGACAATGTATGTCGATTTATGTAGGTAATTTATCATATGAGGTCACACAAGAAGATCTTAATGGTGTTTTTGCAGAATATGGTTCTGTAAAACGAGTTCAATTACCAACTGACCGCGAAACAGGTCGGGTGCGCGGTTTTGCTTTTGTGGAAATGGATACAGAAGCCGAAGAAGCGGCCGCCATTGATGCCCTTGATGGCGCTGAATGGATGGGACGTAACCTAAAAGTTAATAAAGCCAAACCCAAAGAAGACAGAGGCTCATTTGGTGGTAACAGAGGCAATAGTGGTGGAGGATACTCTCGTCGCTACTAAACTTTGAGTCAAATTTTTTTGTCTCTAAGGTCTAAGGGTAAACAAAGAGTCTGCTCTTTTTTGCTAATAGATTGCTGGGTAGATTGTTTCAATCCTATCCCAACTCAGTCAATTGATAAGGAGAGCGGATGGCACAAATTATTCTTGGTGATAATGAAGGAATTGAGTCTGCTTTGCGTCGATTTAAGCGACAAGTTTCCAAAGCAGGGATTTTTCCAGACATCAAGAAGCATCGTCACTTTGAAACGCCAATCGAAAAACATAAGCGCAAGGAACTTGCCAAGCATAAGCAGCGTAAGAGGCGTTTTCGCTACTGAGGTACTTTCTGAAAATTTAGTTCCAATAATTTAGCTCGAGTTCCTTATTTTCAAGGCGCTTATTATGGCGAGGTTTCGTAGGTTTTCTCGTGGTCGCTGTTTCTCGGAGGAGGGCTGTACGGGGAGGTTTCCTCCCGTTACTGAAGTCCGTGAAACCTTCGGTCGTGTACCACCCGAATACTGAAGCCGTCATAGTGAGCGTTTTTATTTTTTGTTTTTAATGAATAAAGCGCCGAAAACTTTTGCCCATCTCGATAAATAAATTTTATGATAATAAGTATTAAGAAATGCAAAGAAAACTTGCGTGAATACTTATCATAAATCTCGTGTAATAGTAATTGGTGCGGGAATTGGCGGTTTAACCGCAGGGGCATTACTCGCCCGTCGAGGCTATCAAGTAACTATTTTCGATGGGGCGATCGTCCCTGGCGGTTGCGCCTCTACATTTAAGCGTCATGGTTTTACCTTTGATGTGGGCGCTACTCAAGTAGCGGGTTTAGAAGCTGGAGGCATTCACAAACGAATTTTTGACGAATTGGAAGTCGAATTACCCGAATCTACTATTTGCGATCCAGCTTGTGCGGTATTTTTGCCAGGAGAAAACGAACCGATAAATGTCTGGCGCGATCGCGAAAAATGGCAACAAGAAAGACAAAAACAATTTCCTGGTAGCGAACCGTTTTGGCAATTACTGAATAAATTATTTGCAGCTAGTTGGCGATTTCAATCTCGCGATCCAGTCTTACCGCCGCGCAATAGTTGGGATTTGTGGCAATTAATTTCTGCATTACGATTGGATACTTTAATTACCGTTCCTTTTACGTTGATGACAGTAGGCGAAGCTTTAAAACTGTATGGGCTTTACCAAAACAAACGTTTAAAAACCTTTTTAGATTTGCAATTAAAACTTTACTCTCAGGTAAATGCTGACGAAACCGCATTACTTTATGCAGCGACTGCCTTAGCCGTCTCACAAGCCCCGCAAGGATTATTTCACCTGCAAGGTAGTATGCAAACTTTAAGCGATCGCCTAGTGGAAGCTTTAGAAAAATACGGCGGTACGTTAAAAATGCGCCATACCGTCGAGAAAATTCACACAGAATTTGGAAAAGTCAAAGCAGTAACAGTTAGCGATCGAAAAACAGGCAAAGTTTTCACAGAAACCGCCGATGAAGTAGTTGCTAATGTTACGGTGCAAGATTTGGTGAGATTGGTGGATAGGGAAGAGGGAATAGGCAACACAAAAAATCAATTAATTACCAATTATCGATCGCCATTATTCAACCTCTACAAAAGACGAATTGACAAATTGCCAGAATCATCAGGTGCATTTGTCATTTATTTAGGAGTCGATCGCCGTGCCATTCCCGAACACTGTCCGCCTCACTTACAATTTCTCTATGACTACGATGGCGCGATCGGTGAAAATAATTCCTTATTTGTTTCGGTCAGCAAACCAGGTGACGGACGCGCGCCATACGGAAAAGCTACGATTATTGCTTCAACTTTTACCAATGTAAATCTCTGGTGGCAAACAAACCAAGAAGACTACGATCGCCTCAAACAAGAATATACCGAAAAAGCGATCGCTCGTCTGAGTCAATATTTCCACCTCACCCCAGAAACAATAATCCATCAAGAAACAGCTACACCTCGTACCTTTGCACGCTATACTGCCAGAGATAAAGGAATTGTTGGTGGAGTCGGTCAGAGAATTTCAACATTTGGCCCATTTGGATTTGCCACTCGTACCCCGATCGACCATTTATGGTTGGTAGGAGACTCAACCCATCCAGGGGAAGGGACTGCCGGCGTTAGTTATTCTGCTCTAACAGTGGTAAGACAAATAGATCTGTAGAGACGCGACATGTCGCGTCTCTACCTCATATGTCATGTCGCGTCTCTACCTCATATGTCATGTCGCGTCTCTACCTCATATGTCATGTCGCGTCTCTACCTCATATGTCGCGTCTGTATCTCCCGTTCTCTGTCATAAATTTGACGAACGCGCAAGTCGAGTTAATTTTTTCGGTAAAATAGCTACTAAATAGTTAGAAATTTTAAATTCATGAGTCCTTCTTTTATTACCGATGTTCTAGTCAGTTTTATCAACATTTATGTCGTACTGCTAATTGTTAGAGTATTGTTGACTTGGTTTCAAACCGCTGACTGGGCAAATCAAGCAATTTCTTTTCTCAGCCCCATTACCGATCCCTATCTCAACGTCTTTCGCTCTTTCATCCCACCCCTTGGCGGTATGGATTTATCCCCAATGCTGGCTATTCTTTTACTTCAAATTGTTGCGCTACCATTAGTTGGAGAGATTGGTAGAGTACTAGCTAGTGGCGGTGGATATTAACTTTATCGTCCCTACTCTAAGAGGGGCTAGGGGTTAGGATGCTCGGGGCTAGAGAAGAAGCTAGTCCCCTCGGACGAAGGACTAAACCCCTAAATCTAAGACCTTTAACGAGTGAGTTGCTTGTCTTACTGTTCTTTTCAATCCCCCGCTTGACTACTGTCTCTAGCCCCTAGTCCCTAGTCCCTAGCCCCTTTGAATCCTCTTCATCGTTTTGGTAGTAGTAAGGGCGAACCGAACTTGCAAAACCAGAAGCTTTAAATTGTTTTAGTTCTAAGGGCGTTGGTTGATTGGCAGAAACAGAAATTCTGATTTCAAAATCGCTAACGCCTGGAGGGACATTCGCGATCGTGCCGATGCGTCCTCTATTTTCCATAGCAGAGTTACCGCTAGCATCGTAAATTCGACCGAAAACATCAGCATCGACGACATTTTTACCAGATTTATTTTCTGCTTTGCCAGTGACAATAAAACAGTTAGCTGGCGCGATGTCGCCACTGCCGACGTTGCCTTCAGACAATTCGGCGGGGCATTCCTTATAAGAAAGGTCATACAATTTGACAGGAGTAAGAGCTAAAGCATCAGGGGCAGCTAACCAACTAGCAAGCCAAAAAAAGCAAGAAATGATGGCGATCGTCACAGCTTTAAAATGCATAAACTAAGATTATGAATTGAGTTGAAGTGTTCTCTTCTCCCAGCTTATAACAAATTTGTGACTAGATATTACACGCTACAAACAACAAAAAACTAATAACAAAAAACCAATTATTTATTTTTTATTGAATTAAGTATCGTTATTCGTAAAACTTGAATTAATTAAATACTATTAAAGGAAACTTTAATTTGCGAGGAATGATTGATGCGCTACGCAATTGTGATTAGCGAACGCGACGATCGCTATTATGCAAGTATTCCCGACGTACCAGAATTGGCAGCGACGGGAAGAACTTTAGAAGAAGTTAAGAAACAAATAAAAGAAACACTTGAATTTTACTTAGAGGATTTAGTGGAAAACGGGCAAAACATTCCCGAATCGACTTCCGTATGCAGTTATGTTGAAATTAACGCACCAACCATTCATATGTGTAGCAGAGGATAGGGGAAAAGAGGGGTTAGGGGTTAGGGATTAGGGATTAGAAATTAGAAGAAAAGTATTTTATTGTTTATTCTCTAGCCGTCTCGCCCCTAATCCCTAATCCCTTTTTGATTAAATCGGGAATTTGCGAGGGGCGTTTTGCAAGAGAGACATGTGCTTTTTGTAAGGCAGTTATTAGATGTTTATCTCTTTTAATAGAAGGAGGCGAGTAGGATAATTGGTTGGCGACGATCGCCGCAGCATCGCGAAATGGTCTTTCGATAGGTGTTTGCAATCCAGCAATGTAGGCGATTACGGGTTTGCTCACGCAAGAACTAATAAAATTAGTCACAGCTTCTTCAGCACCGTCGCCAGGTTGCCCGATTAAGACGATCGCTTCTGTTTGGGGATCGTCTTCCATGACTTGCAGCCATTGTTGACAATCAGAACCTAAAATAACTTCTGTACCGACGCTGACGACGAGTGACTCTCCTAAGCTAGCTCGGTTTAATTCGAGAGCGACTTCGTAACTAAGGGGGTTGCAACAGTTAATCAAACCAATATTACCAGATTGATAAAAACTGGGTTCGAGTGTACCGAGTAAAATTTTTTCGGGAACGAGAATACCACCGCTACCAGGGCCAAGAATTAAAGTATTGGTGATTTTCGCTATCTTGAGCAAACGTACCATGTCTAAAGGGGGTACGCCAGAGGTATGAATCAAAATTTGTGGGATTTTTGCCGCGATCGCTTCTAGTGCTGCATCGAGGACTCGATCGGATTTGGAGAAAATTAGAGTTGTAGTTATTTCTCCAACTCGCTCGATCGCTTGTTCTACTAACTCGAAGACGGGAATGTCTTCTATTTCGCGATCGCCACCCCCAATATCAACTCCAGCCACAATTTCTGTACCATATGCTTTCATGTTTCTAATATGGTGTAACCCTTGCGGCTCAGTAATTCCTTGTACGATTATTTTACTCGGTAGCGTCCAAATCATAGTTTAGTTATAGGTTGTTGTTTGTTAGTTTTTGTTTGCTCGGCGATCGGCGTTTATCGTTCATTGTCGTAGCTGCGGGGCACACGTTTGAGGTTTCCGAACATGCCTGAAGCCCCGCGTAAGCCGAGCCGTTCTAGCATCGCTTGAGTACTTATTACTTAAGCCCTACTCTCTCTATTATTTCGATTTAGTAAACAATATTGCTTGGTTTACAGCTTCTTCGAGTCGATTCGTCCAGTAAATTGGCAGTGATGCTAATTGTTGTTTGCTTAATTCTATTTCTCCCCCAACCAAACGAATTGCCAAATTAATCGGTTCGATAGCTCTTTTGTCGCTAACATTAGCTAAGGAACGACGAGAAATGGTTAAACGATCGCTAGAATTAATTTCTTTGTCCTCGATACTGCTACTAGCGATCGATAGCTCTTTTGGCTGTAAATAATTAGCAATTGTTTCAGCAATAATCGTACTAATTTCTGGAGCTGCCAAAATATTAATCAGAACTGTTCTAAGTCCTCGTATTTCGATGATTTCGTCTAAAGCTCCCTCAAGTTGTTCGATTAACACAGAACTTGTTAGTAATTGTTCGTTGTTTTCTTCGCCGATCAAATACAAGCAAGCTGGTTTACCTTTTTCTTGATGAATTAAATCCCAACTCGTCAAAGCCAGATCGAAGCTATTACAAATAATCGCAATTTTTCCTTTTTCATCGCCCCATTCTAATTTTCTGGGTGCTGCTTTAGCGATCTTAGTTGCTTGCTGTTTGTTTGCCTCATCGAAGCGATCGGAAGCAATTAAGGCGATCGTTTCGGGATGTTTTACTAAGGCGTTATCGTTGACGCTAATTTTGCCGTCGAGTGCCATTAATTCCCCTGTAGCGCTGATGCCTAAAGGATTTATTTCGATTAAATCTAGATCTAAATCGAGGAATAAATGATACATTTTTTCCACAATTGCGCCGATCGTTTGAATTAACTTGCCCGTAAGCCCCATTTTAATCGCCAGACGACGAGCGTAGAATGGCGAAAATTCATCGTTGACAACTACTTTTTGCAGATTTTGCAGTAAAGCTTCAACGTCCATGCCACCATGAATCGAACCGAGCAGTACGGGAAGTTTGAGTTGATAATCTAAAACTACAGCCAGAAAAAATTCTCGATCGGCATCGTAACGAGCTTCTGCCAAAAGAACTTGTGGATATTCTCCTACAATGGGAAGATGAAAAATAGTCCTCGCTGCGGCGATCGCGTCGATCGTATTTTCCACAAAACGAATTCCTCCTGCCCTACCTCTCCCTCCCACTCTTACTTGCGATTTTAGAACGATTGGATAGGGAATTTTTAGTTGTTTTAATTGTCTAGGATCGCCGATCGTCTCTGAGGAGAGAACGGGAATTCCCACTTCTCTAAATAATTTTTTTGCCTGATATTCTAGTAATTCCATGAGTGGGTAATTAGTAGTTGATAGTTGGTGAGTGCTGAGTTTTAAAATGGTAAGTTAATAATTTATATACTCATTGCCCGATGCAGCGTCGATCGGTGCAGCGTTGCCCAATTTCTTTTTTAACTCTTTCTCTACTTTATCAACGCCATAAAAGCATTTTCATAATTCGTCTCTCATCCCAGTAGGAAAGAATGAAGATCGTTAAAAAGATCGAAATATTGCTGCTTTCCTTGTAGCTTTAATGTAACAAGAACAAAGACAACGGGAAGCTAATACTAGAAGCAATCGATCGCACTCAAAACTAATTTAATGCCTGGAATTTTTTTTGCCAATACCGCCACCAGCGTTGTATTAATGCCTGCCGATGCTTTTGTAAATTAAATTACCTTTGCGTTTAACGAATCGTTTCTATACATTTTTGTAATGTTTCTTAAAAAAAATCCGTAGTATATTTAATATACTCCGTAATCCACTTCAGTAAAACTGTTGCAAGCAAGCAATTCGTGCATTAGCAAATAATGCAGTAATCTTTGCGCCCCAATCGCTGGGGCGCAATCACAGAAACTGAAAAGGGAGTAAAAAATATTATGGTAGACGTAACAGAAAATTCTTTGGATAACGGTGGAAATGTCGTCGCTCGTGTTGCTCAAGTTCTCGATCTTGGCAGCGTCGTTATTTTAGACAACGAGAACAATGATTACACGGGTACTCCAGTAGATGACGTTATCATTGGTGGCAGTGGTAACGATACGATTCGTGGTGCGGCAGGAAACGATATAATTACTGGTCTTGGTGGCAGAAATATTCTTGTTGGCGACTCTGGTAATGATACGCTTGCTGGAGGAGGTATCAGCGTAAGAGATAACAATTCTATTCGCATTTCTAGTGACACGAATGGACTTGATTATCTTTATGGTGGAGAGGCTCGGGATACTTTTGTACTGGGAGGGCAACCAGACCAAGGTCAAGGCACAGAGGCGATCGCATTTTACGACCAAAGAGGCAATAACGATTATGCTGTCATTGCCGATTTCAGTGCCAGCGACGATCGAATTATTCTCGGCGGTGCTAGTACCGATCATAGTCTCGGTGCTTCTCCCAATGGTTTGCCACAAGGTACGGGTATTTTCAAAGGAGGCGAACTTATTGCGATCGTCCAAGGCGATACCGACCTCAATATTAACGCTCGTTATTTTGAATTTTCATAATAAAGTAGGGCAAGGGGCATAGGGGCAAGGGGCATTGGGCAGAATAGTAAGTAGTAAGTAGTAAGTAAAAACTCGCTACTCGCTACTTGCTACTATTCCCTATTCCCTATCCCCTCATTAAAAGAGCATCTCTAGCTTGTTCGCGATCGTCGAAATGAATTTTTTCCGTTCCGAGAATTTGATAGTCTTCGTGTCCTTTGCCAGCAATTAAAACTCCGTCGCCGGGTTGGGCAATTTGAATTGCCATGCGAATTGCTCCTGCGCGATCGCTAATAACAATCGGTTTGACAGATTCAGGAAAGCCAGTAAGAATATCTTGTAAAATTCTCTCTGGTTCTTCGGTGCGGGGATTGTCAGAGGTAACCAAGACAATATCTGCTAATTGAGCGGCAATTTTACCCATCAACGGGCGCTTGGTACGATCGCGATCGCCTCCACAACCAAAGACGCAAATCGTTTTACCCGAAATAAAAGGACGCGCCGCTTTGAGTAAATTTTCCAAACTATCGGGGGTATGAGCGTAATCGACAATAACGCTAATATCTTGTTGAATATTTTCGAGTGTGACTCGCTCCATTCTGCCAGGTACGCCAGGAAATAGGTCTAGCTGGGCTATGAGGGTGGGTAAATCCACACCGATATGTAAAGCAGTACCAATTGCCGCCAATAGGTTAGAAAGGTTAAATTGACCGACTAGAGGCGATCGAAAAGCTGCCTCACCCATTGGTGTATGTAAAATGCCGCTAACGCCATTAGCTTCGTAAACGAGATCGCTCATCCACAGATCGGCAGTAGAATCGCTTACACTGTAACTCCAAACTTTCTCTTTCTCTAAGTTGGCAATTAAACGCCGTCCGTAAACATCATCCCAATTGACGATCGCTTTGCCAGTTAAATATTCGGGACTAAATAATAAAGATTTGGCAGCAAAATAATCTTCCATATCCCGATGAAAGTCGAGGTGATCTTGAGTGAGATTGGTAAATACTCCCACATCAAAAGTGCAACCTTTTACTCGTCCTTGTGCCAAAGCATGAGAACTAACTTCCATTACAGCAACTTGATTGCCTGCTTTTAATGCTTCTGCTAGTTGCGCTTGCAATTCTACAGCGAAAGGAGTGGTATGGAGTGCTGTTTTTTGATAGCCCGCCCAACGAGTATAAAGAGTGCCAAATAAAGCTGTCGATCGCTGCGCTTTATTTAAAAAGAATTCGATTAAATGAGTCGTCGTAGTTTTGCCGTTAGTACCAGTCACCCCCACCATGTTTAATTTTTGGGCTGGATAGTCGTAGAAAGCGGTAGCTATTTTGGCACAAACATTAACAATATCTGTAACTTCAAGGACGCACGCACTATTGGCGGGAGGTTGTTTATTAGCTGCGTCTGGAGAAATTAAAGCGGCGATCGCACCACGTTCGATCGCACTCTGCCAAAACTCACCTCCATCTACTCGTGTTCCTGGCATGCCAATAAATAAATCGCCTCGATCGCAGGCGTGAGAGTTAGTACACAGTCTTTTTACCTCTGCCGTTAGGGCTGGATGCTCGGAATTTATCGATAGGTCGTTAACTTTTACTAATAAATCGCGCAGCTTCATCATATTATTTTTTTGAGTTCTAACTTTAATTTCTTAACTATCGATTTTGATTTCATTACATTTTTATGTCTCCCTTTTTAAATATTTCTGTAACATTTGCTCGATTTGCGCGATCGATGCACGAGGGGAAGGGCGAGGTAAGGTTTTTTCTTCTTTGCCAATTATTTGACATAAAACGGGGACTTCATACTGATATGCTTCAAACCATACCTCGTTGCTGTTAATGTCACGAATCTCTAGTTCGAAGTCGAGATCGTTAATTTGTGTCAATTTTTCTTGAAGTCCCTCGCAAAGGTGGCAGCCGGGTTTGCTGTAGAGTACGAGTTTTCTGGATATGTCGTCTGTCATAATTTTGCGATTTACGCCTTGCCAAGCCGATCGGAAATAATTATTAAATATTACTAATATGAATGAAAAAATACCCGTTCTCGATTTAAAAAACGTGCAGTTATGCTTTTTGGATAACCCCTCAAACGGCGGACAAGTTTCGATGATGCACTATGAAGGCATTACTTTTCGTCCGCTCAGCGTTTTTTTTAATATTGCTTGCCAACAAAATGCACAAATTTTCTGTAAAAATTTTTCTGTCATTTATGGAAAACAATGTGTACTCTTACAAAAAAATAACGAATACAGTGTTTGGATCGAGATTAATCAGCAAAAATATGTTGCCAACAAACACGATCGCGACTCTTCATCGTCTTTTGAAGAAATAACAACAAAGGTAAAACAGTCAAAGCAGCAAGAATCGATTTTCTCACCAGCAAACGAATCGAAGTCGCTCGCGCGAGAATTTCAAACTAGCTCGATCGATTTGCAAAAAATCGCCTTTGAAAAAGAACGAGCAAAACGACAAAATATTCCACAAAAATTAGATCGGCAAGAGACTCCACCATCAAAAAACGAGCGCGACACCAGCCAAGATCGTACGAGCGATCGAACACTTCAGCCATCCAACATGCAAGTTTTTCTTCTACTAATTCAAATTATTAGTGAAGATGTTGAATATTTGATGGGAGAAAGAAAAAAAGTCGCATTTTGTCAAGAAATTAGCTATATTTTGGAACAATCTTGGGTGTTTAGTTCTAAAAAATCGGGTTCTATTCATTACTTGCTTTTTCTCAATCCCATGGAAACCAAAAACTTACCCAATCTGCGAGAGGAATATATCGAGCAATTATTCGATCGACTCGGTTATTTATGTATCAAGTATTTTGGCAATACTAAATTTCTCGATCGCGCCCTCGATTTACTTCAAGAAATGCCCATTTACTCAAACGAGCGAGTTCTCAGTCTTTGCCTAAAATTCGTCTTAATTTGTAAAAATTTAGAAAAAAAATAGTAGGTACGAATTTATAAACTATGACAAGTTCTCAGTCTTCGTCAAGCTCTAAATTAAGTTTCAAAAAAATTCTTTGGTTCGGTTTAATTTGGGCGGCACTGACCTTTTTTTTTGCTTTGACATGTCAAATATTTTTGACAAATCAACAACCAATTTGGTACAGAATTATACTAACAATTTTTGAAGAAGGAGCATTGTTATTTTCTGGTTATTTGTGTTGGCGTAATTGGCTTTGTGATTCTATTCTCAGCGATCGCAAAATTTGGTTACTATTGGCACTAGGATTAATTATTCAAGCTTTCGGTCATTTTACTTATTATTTTTGGGAGCAAGTTTTAGGAGGAAATCCAGATTTTTCTCTAGCCAATTTTGGTTATTTAATTTCCTATACTTTATTAGTACTTGGTATTATTTTTGCCGTCAAATATCGAGCGATCGATCTGTCAGTATGGCAGTGGATTGTTTTATTAGAAATTGCTTTGGCTGCTATTGCGTTGGTTTGGTACATTGGCAATCCTCTCGAAGCAACTCAAACCTTACCAAAAAAATCCACATCGAGCGAATCTTTATCAACCTGGGTTTCTGTAACGGAAAGTTTAATTAGACCGATCGCTAGTTATGTCAACCTATATCTAGTTATTGCTGATGTAACGATTTTAGTATTGACCTCAACTTTGCTGATAACTTTTTGGGGAGGTAGATTTTCTCAAACCTGGCTGGCGATCGCCTTTGGCGGTTTGTGGCTTTATATTGCCGATACCCTTTATGCCTATTCAATAGCTAAGACAGGTTTTTTTGCCACAGGAATTATCGATTCGTTCTGGACTTTTAGCGCAATTTTTTTCTGTCTTGGAGCAACTTGGGAATACGAAACCTCAATTTATTCCCGTCGTCATAGCGCTTCGCGTAGAAAGTAGAGACGCGATATATCGCGTCTCTACAACAATAAAAATTATGGCCCAGAAAAAACTGCCGATTCAATATCTTCTCGACTCAGAGAATATTTAAACGAACGTTTGATATCCGTTCCCGAGTCGCCAGCATTGAGGTAGCTGACAGTTATTTCTTCAATATCCAAACAAATTTCTGCTTGCCAATTCGAGCGATCGAGTGTCCAGCAATGAAGGTTTTGACGATCTTGCTGACATCCTAATTCTTGAAGCCATTGTTCTATTTCTGGAAGGGGATGATTGTATAAAGGTGTATCTGCTGAAGGAAGAACCATATAAAAGTTAAAACTCAAAAGTCAAAAGTCAGAAGTGTAGAGACTTTTTAAGAAAAGTCTCTACATACAATAAAAATTTTTAAATGTTTATTTGATTGTCTCGAAATAGGGCGATCGCTACTGCCAAGAGTATACAACCAAGAAAGGTAAGACCGAGAACGAACAAAACAAAAATTTCTCCATTTGAAAGAGGTCGATCGGTTGGATCTAAATAAGCAGAATCTTTCCATGTTTGAGGTCGTTCTGAATCGCTCGGATCTCGAATGACGTTAAATCGAGAATAACCTATTTTCAAATCGTAGAGCGATCGCCTTTCTGGGTTACTTAAAGTTGCATAAGCTTCATTAAGCTGTTGAAATTTTGCCCTTGCTCGATCTTGAGGTAAATCGGTCGTATCTGGATGATATTTTTTGCTCAATTGACGGTAACTTCGTCTGATTTCGACGGCGTTTGCTGAGGGATATAACCCCAGTAAAGCATAATAGCTATTGGCTATCTTGGTTTGAGCGGATAGCCTCGATTGTGTCGTTTTTGCTTGAGCTTGCTTCTGAGTCACGCTACTTGGAAGCTAGTAGTTTTAATATACAAGTTATTCGAATTCTAGCAAGTGTATGCCTGCTAAAACGTTACATTGACGGGAAGAGTATTAAATCTGATAGGATTATTTTTCAGTTTAGACAACTGTAAATCATCATTCAAAGATTTAAATCGGCAATAATTGCCGATTGCCTCAAAAATTATCAATTTAATGCAGCGATCGAATTTTATGAATTTTATTTACGGAAAATTTTTTAAAGCTAACTTGAAAAACTTTTGGCAGACTTGTCTGAATGTTTGCTCGATCTGTGCGATCGCCCTAGTGTTTAGTTTGTTTGTCTTTGGTACTTTGCCAGCCCATGCTACTATCACCGACGATCGCTACGAAGGCAACATTTATGTTTTATACGCTGGTAACGGTTCGCTCGTTCCTCCCCGATCGACTTTAGCAGAATCTCTTAAAAAAGAAACTCCAGCAATTTTAGTATTTTATGTAGATGACAGCAGCGATTGCAAAGAATATTCCTTAGTTGTATCTCGTTTTCAAGAATATTACGGTCGTGCTGCCAATCTTATACCTGTTAATGTCGATACGCTTCCAGTCAAATCTAAGTATACCCCAGAAGAACCAGGCTATTACTATGAAGGTGTCGTTCCTCAAACAGTAATAATCGACGAAGAAGGAAAAGTTGCTTTTAATGGCAGGGGACAAGTTAAATTTGAAGAAGCAGATGACGCTTTACGTAAAGTATTCGACTTGTTACCGCGTACCGAATCTCTACAACTAAAACGTCGCTCTTTTAACGAATTTAATGCCGAATTAGTTAACTAGGGATTAATGGTTAGGGATTAAAAACTAGTGTAAAGTAGCAAGTAGTATGTAAAAACTTACTACTTGCTACTTTTGCTCGATGCCAGGTGCAACGTTGCCTTATTCGTTACTTACTGCTCTTCGCCCCCTTCTTCTCGTCTTTTTCCACCACCATTAGCGCCACCTCCAAAACGTCTACCTCTCGAATAGCCATTTGCAGGAGTTTTCTTTCTAAACTGACGAGCGTACATTTGATTTCGTTCAGCTTTTTCTTTCTTCAAATTGCGACGTTTCGCCACGATAATTTACCTCCTAAACAACAAAAAACTCCCAGCAGAGCGCCTATTTGATTAACCTCAACCTCTGCCAGAAGCGTTATTTCAAATTGGAATTAGAAATACCTCTCAAGGAGGAGGACACAATTTCGACGAAGATCGCCGAGTTAATCAGCGCCCATTGAAGCTTCAAACTTCGAAGCTTGAAATTAACAATTCCCAAACAATCTCGACAATCGCTCAAACAATAGTGGATTATATCTAGATACTCGTTTCTAAGATCTAATTAAAAGCGTCTGGAATAGCCATCTCTTCTGCGATCGCCGCCGCCGCCGCCACCACCAAAAGGTTTTTTCTGTTCGCGAGGTTTAGCTTTATTAACTTTAAGCTCTCGTTCCATCCATTCTGCACCATCAAGTGCAGTAATGGCACTATCTTCTTCAGCTTCTGTACTCATCTCGACAAAAGCAAAACCGCGTAAACGTCCAGTCTCGCGATCGGTTGGAAGGTGAACTCGCTTAACTGTACCATACTCAGCAAAAACATCGGTAATGTCCTCCGATGTTACCTGGAATGGTAAGTTACCTACATATATGGACATAAACTCAATCTCCGAATTAAAAGCGTGGGGAGATGTAAGATTTCGGAGAGTAGTCTGTCACTACCAAACAGGATAGCCTGTCAATAATTAAACTAAACATTACCACCGATACCTATTCTCAATCTAGATGATAGCATTAGTATCTGGTCTCAATAAAACCAAGCGTGGGTTTTTTTGTTTGGCAATATAAACGAGTTACTAAAAGTAATTGTTTGTCAGCTTACTTAAAAAATTAACAAAAATCATAGAATTAATAGCGAATCGATTTTAACAACAGAGGAAAGAAATCGCGCTTACGACAATCAACCATCAGAGTGCTAATATCAAAAAATGTCGCTCGCTCGAAAAGGAAAAAGGAAAGTAGAAAAAAGAAATTACTTCTACTTCTTGCTTTCTCGCTACAGAGCAGATTGTTGGCGTAATTTTTTAGATGGCGATGATTAAGATTATTAGGAAGAGCGCTCTATGATTCGTGAGATATATATGCCCCGTCTCAGTTCTACCATGACTGAAGGAAAGATTGTTTCTTGGTCAAAATCGGCTGGGGACAAAGTAAACAAAGGTGAAACACTACTAATAGTAGAATCCGATAAAGCCGACATGGATGTAGAATGTTTCTACGAAGGCTATTTGGGCGCTATTATTATAGAGACAGGACAAGAAGCTCCTGTAGATACTGTGATTGGTTTCATTGCGGAAACCGAAGCAGAAATCGAGGAAGCCAAAAAGCGAGCGGCATCTTCAGGAACTAGTTCTCCTCCACCCGCACAAACAACTCCCGCTCCAGCACCAGTTGCAGCAGCAGTCGCGGCAGAAGCTAATAATATTATTGGCACTAATGGTAGAACGGTGGTGTCGCCGAGAGCGCGCAAACTTGCCAAAGATTTGAAAGTAGATCTCAAAACTCTACAAGGTAGTGGCCCTCATGGTCGTATTGTAGCTCAAGATGTGGAAAAAGCAGCAGGAAAAGTTCCCAGTGCTGCACCAGCAGTGGCACAACCTCAAGTAGCATTTACCGCGCCAATCGCAACAGCCGCAATCGCACCCGTACCAACTCCCACACCAGTCGTACCAGGCGAAACCGTACCGCTAAGTACTTTCCAAAAGGCAGTGGTACAAAATATGATGGCGACGCTGCAAGTACCTGTTTTTCGGGTGAGTTACACTATTACTACCGATGAGTTGGATAAGCTTTACAAGCAAATTAAATCTAAAGGCGTGACGATGACGGCGTTGCTAGCTAAGGCGATCGCAGCTACTTTAAAAAATCATCCTTTGGTTAATGCTAGTTATTCCGATCGAGGCGTTCATTATAATTCTGCAATTAATGTTGCTGTGGCGGTGGCTATGCCAGATGGCGGTTTAATTACGCCAGTGTTGCGAAATGCCGATCGAATGGATATCTATTCTTTGTCTCGTGCTTGGAAGGATTTGGTAGACAGGGCAAGAGCGAAGCAATTACAACCAGATGAGTATAGTACGGGTACTTTTACTCTATCTAATTTGGGGATGTTTGGGGTAGATAGTTTTGATGCGATTTTACCGCCAGGACAAGGTTCGATTTTGGCGGTGGGTGCTTCTCGTCCTCAAGTAATGGCTACTGCTGATGGTATGTTTGGGGTTAAGTCGCAAATGACGGTGAATATTACTTCTGACCATCGTATTATTTATGGCGCTCATGCGGCTGCTTTTTTACAGGATTTGGCGAAGTTAATTGAAACTGATGTTCGGTCGTTGACGCTTTAGATGGTTAAAAGGTTGGGTTTTTCCAACCTTTTTTTTTTCGCGCAGAGTCGCAGAGGCGCGGAGAGGTAAGAGAGGGTTTTATGGTGGGGATTATAAATTTAATTAGTAGCTATAGAATCTTGACCAAAACTTTATTCATAATTTTTAAAAGGGTGAATATAATTACTGATTTAGTAAGATATTTAATTAATTTAAATTTAGATGTACGCTGATGAAGTTATTCTAAGCCTAGGTAAGGTAGAGCTTAAGAATAAAAAGTTACTACCAGAATATTCTGGTATTTATTATGTGATAGATGATAGCAATTTATTATGGTACATCGGGCAAGCAAAAAATATAAAAAAGAGATGGAGTGGTAAATCGCATCATCGAATTCATCAACTTTCATTTCAGAAAAAGAAGAAATTTTTTATTTGTTACTGTGCAGTTGAAGAAAGTCAGCTCGATCGAGAAGAACAACTATTAATTACTAAATATCAACCTTATTATTTTTCAACTAAATCAACAACTCAAATTTCATACAATGATTTTCTCGATATAATGACAATGCCAGAAATTGAAAAAACTAACTCAGAAAAATTCAAACCGCTCGAGACTTCAGTCAAGCGATTTAAACGAAAATTCATTTCCGTTTGTGATGAAGAGATGGATTTAGATTGGGAATTGGAATTATGTATTGACGAAAAAGAAAGATTATTTGTTAGACATCATGTTTATACATTTCTCGATCGGGAAAATCTTAGCCCAATTAGGAATTATGTTAATCAAAGACCAGAAGACTATATCTCAAATCTAAAACACTTTTGTATGCATCTACGAAATCCTTTTAAATGGATTGGATATAAATTTTGTTGTGAAGATGTCATTTTAATAGATGAGGAAGATAATTTAGAAATAGAAGTTATAGCAATAATGTTACCTTTTACTATGTTTGTAGATTTGCTTGAAGATAAATGGTCTAGAGATTTAGAAACTCTTGAAGCTATAAAAACAGAGTCAAAAAATTGGTTTAGAAATCAAAAATTAGATATAAAAGTACGTAAGTGGTTGTATGATAATCAAAAAACTCTCAGTTTTCTTGCAAACGAATAAATATCGAGACAATATATTTATAAATTAATCAATTGTTTTGATGAAAAAAACTCAAACAGTTTGGATTGCAAGACATGGTAATCGTCTCGATTTTGTCAATCCTGAATGGTTTAATACTGCCGTTCGTCGTTACGATCCGCCTCTTTCTGAGGATGGGGTGATTCAGGCGCAACAGTTGGGAAAGCGACTTAAGTCGGAAAAGATCGCTCATATTTTTGCTTCGCCTTTTTTACGTGCGATTCAAACTGCTAACGAAGTTGCAGAGGCGTTGGATTTGCCAATTAAGATTGAGAAAGGTTTGAGTGAATGGTTGAATCCCCATTGGATGACGGATATGCCAGAAACTCATCCTAGAGATTGGTTAGAAGATAAATATCCTCGTATCGATCGAACTTATTCTTCTCAAATCGTTCCGCAGTATCCTGAAAGTGAGGCAATTCTAAATCAAAGGATGGGTGAAACGGCAAAAAAGTTGGTAGAAGAATTTTCTGATGATATTTTATTAGTAGGTCATGGTGCTTCGGTAGTGGGTACGACGATCGGTTTAGTAGGTGGCAATCCAAAGATTAATGCTTCTCTGTGTTGTTTGGTTAAAGTCGTTCGTAATGGCACGGGATGGGATTTGGAAATTAATGGGGATATTTCTCATCTCACTCATACAGAAAAGGTAATTCGATTTAACTAACTCCGAACTCCTGTAAGGCAAGTTTGGCAAATAAATCTTCGGTTTTAGCCGAAAAACAACGAACAAAACCCGCCCCTACGAATGAACTCCGAAATTTAAATTATGTCTTACCGCACAACATCTTCTGAAAATAATCTTCGTTCTCTGCTACTCCAACTAGATGGTAGTGGTTATAAAGCTTATAGAGAGATTGAGGGAAGCTATGAGTTTCGAGAATTTACTTTAATTGTCGATCGCACTCAAGCAGATCCTTTTGCACCACCGAGTAAGTTTCGTGTTAAAGTTCCTCAATCGGTGGCGGGTTTTCCTTCTCAGTTATTCCAATCTCCCAGTCGTAATGTTGCCTTAAGAGATTATTTGACTCGTCAGTTTGACAAGGTTGCTAGAAGAATTAGTTCCCGTCGCGGGATGGGAAAAAGTGGCTTAATCGCGATCGTTTCTGTCGGACAAGAAGTACTCGATCGCAATTCTGTTTTTATCGATGAAAGTTTTGTTGAGGTTCGTTTTTTGGTTGGTTTGCCAGCGCGAGGTAGATCTATTTTAGGTCGTCAAGCGGCTCAAATGCTATGTGAAGATATTCCCGTAATCATTGAAGAGGCGCTTAAATACTCATCTGTCGATCGCCAAGCTATTCAAAAACATGTGGAAACAATTGAAGATGCCGACTGGTTGCGCCAACAATTAGCAGAAAAAAACTTGGTTGCTTTTGTTGCTAATAATTCAATTTTACCCAGACTTAGCGGTGTCGATCCGCGTCCTTTAAATAAAAATGCTATTCCTTTTCAATCTCCTCCTTCTTTGGAAGTTGAATTTAATTGCCCCAATTGCGGCTTAATTAAGGGAATGGGAATTCCTCAAGGAATTACTTTAATTGTCGGTGGTGGTTATCACGGAAAATCTACTTTATTGAGGGCGATCGAATTGGGGGTTTACAATCGTCTTCCTGATGATGGTAGGGAATATGTTATCACCAATCCCGATGCGGTGAAAGTTCGCGCAGAAGATGGACGCAGTATTGCGGGTGTGGATATTTCTCCGTTTATCAATCGTTTGCCGATGGGTACTTCTACAACTAATTTTTCGACGGCTAATGCTAGCGGTAGTACTTCTCAAGCTGCCAATATTATCGAAGCCCTAGAAGCTGGTGCTAAGTTGTTGTTGGTGGATGAAGATACGGCGGCGACTAATTTTATGATTCGCGATCGCCGTATGCAACAATTAATTGCTAAAGAAAAAGAACCAATTACGCCGTTTATCGATAAAATTCAGCATTTATATGCAGATTACGGGGTTTCGACAGTTTTAGTAATGGGCGGTAGTGGCGATTATTTTGATGTTGCCGATACGGTAATTGCGATGGAAAATTTTCAACCCCAAGATGTGACCCAAAAAGCTAAGGCGATCGCCAAGGAATATCAAACCGAACGTAATGCTGAAGGCGGTAAAGACTTTGGTAATGTGACGGCGCGAATTCCCCTAGCAGAGAGTATCGATCCCAGTCGCGGACGTAGGGCAGTTAAATTGAAAGTTCGGGATGTTGATGAAGTGGGTTTTGGTACGGAAGAAATCGATTTAGCCGCAGTCGAACAAATTGCCGATCCAGCACAATTACGAGCGATCGCCATGGCAATTGTCTATGCTAAAGAAAACTATATTGATGGCAAAATAACTATTCCAGAAATTTTAGATCGAGTTATAGCTGATGTTAAAGAGTCGGGATTGGATGTTATCTCGGAATTTATTCAAGGCGATCTAGCTTTGTTTCGTCGCTTTGAATTAGCTGCCGCCCTCAATCGTTTGCGAACTTTGCAAATCGATACCAATTAAGAGCGATCGCTTGCCATAGCATAACGCTTATTTATACTTTTAAATTTCTTGAAATATTTAGCAAACAATAAACTCGATCGCGCTACAAGGTATTTACTCTTCTGTTTGCGATCGATCTATTCTTGTAGCTGATAATCTCGATTTCCATTCATCTGCTGAAGCTATTTGTTTGTAATTCGTCCCACAGAAGGGACAAAAGCGATGGCTATAAGAACTAATTGGTGTTTGACAGCTAGGACAACGATCGCGCAATTGATTTCCACACATAAAACAAAAATGCGATCGCTGATTCAACCACATTGATTCTGGTTCACATCCCGCCGTCCAACATTTCGGACAAATCTTCAAGGTTTCGATCGGCGTGACGGTTGTTCCTTTTCCCACAGCATCTAAATATTCGATGGGAATGGAGAGTGCATAAGCTAATCCTCGTTTTGCTTTGGCATTGAGTTTATTTGTCTTTCCTCGTTCGATCTTGCCAATGCTTTGCAGGTGCAATCCAGCTTTGGTTGCTAGTTCTTGCTGACTCATATCCAGGTTACTCCGCAGCCGCCGCACGTAGTCGGCTAAATTTTCGCCTGGATTTGGTGTGTTTTGTGTCTCGGTTGTATTCATAAAAGTAGATTTAAAAGTATACAAAAAAAGTAAGTTACTATTTTAATCTATAATTTCTGTTTTGCAACAAAGATAAGTACATTTATTTTATTTTTTATTTAGTTAAGTATAAAACAGATTTTTATACAAGCTAGCATATAGTATACAAACGTTTTACCTAATTTATTTAAATATTTTTACAGTTTATATACTCTCTTTTAGTTAAAATATATATTTTGCTATTAGCTGTATAAATTTAGATCGCATAAAAGCTAGGTAATTTTTTTAAAAAAAGTAGTGATAAAAATTTAATTATTGTCTCAAATCAAATTCATTCACTTTTAACTTATGATTTTTATAGAGCGATCGAACATCTGTTATTTTTTAAAAAATATTGAGTGGTAAAGCTTATAGATATTTAAGCTAGGTAGTATCGATCGCTTGTGACTGGATTAATCTAGTTTGCGATCGAAGCCAAAAAAATCTTCTTTTCTTTCTATCTATATAAATAAAGGCATTCGATCGGGTAGATAAAGCGATCGTGTTTGCTTAGTTTTGAGATTATTAAAATAATTAAAATTAGTTGTATATGAATTTTTATTAAAATAGACTTGTCAAGGTATAGTGACAATATACGAGTGCGTTTACTCGCAAGAGATATTTATATTTTTAATACTAAGTAAGTAAGCAATAAACGAGCATGTTGAGAGCAAAAATTAAAATGTAAGCAAATTAAAATATACAAAAAAAGTATGTTTTATGTATAAAAAACATCTCAAGCGACCATATAACAAGAAACTTGGCGAACGAGAGTTTTCTCGAACACTCTTAAAGTTGAGTGCGAGATAGCAAATATACTGGAAATACTACATTCTCCGCGTTTGGGATAGAGAACGTGAGATTTAGGCAGATCTTAACTATGATGGCGAAGCTTTATAGTTGACGACGATGCTTTAGGTTGGGAAAGATATATTCCCATGGATGAGGATTAAGCGATCGCTTTTTCGGCGTTGCACAATGAATATTCGATCGCTGTTTTTTACCAACGCGAGAGCGTAAAGCCACCGTCTTTTAAGCGGTGGATATCAGCGACCAACAGTTAAAATAACTGTTGAGCCAGATTCATCTGGCAGTGAGATATTATCCGTCGTGCGGATCGTTAATATATTGTATTTTATCTACAAAATACCGTATCATGACATCTATCATGAAAACCTACCAATTCAAGCTGTATCGACATAAAAGAAATAAGCATTTGCACCGCGCTATTAATGCGGCGAGCTATATCTATAATCATTGTATTGCGTTGCATAAGCGTTATTATCGATTATTTAAGCGACACTTGAATAAAAATCAATTGATGAAACATATAGCCAAACTCAGGAATAAAAATGAGTACTGGCAATTGGTAGGTTCTCAAGCAGTACAAGACATTATTCAAAGAATAGATAGAGCTTATCAGCTATTTTTTAAGCATCATAAAAAAGGAGTTAGACCACCAAATTTTACGGCGCGCCAAGGCAATTCTGAGGTCGCCTCAGAATTGACGCGCCTTAGAAAAAGAATTAAGTATAGATCGTTCACTTTAAAACAAGCTGGCTACAAGTTTGTAGGAGAAAATAAGTTAAAAATAGGTAATCGTATTTATAAGTTTTGTCAGAGTAGAGAAAAGAGCGGCAAAATTAAAACTGTCACTATTAAACGCAATTCTTTAGGAGAATTATTTGTTTTTGTGGTGACAGATTTGATTGACAAGCAAGTCACAATCATGACAGGTAAAAATGCAGGTTTTGACTTTGGACTTAATGTTTTTTTAACTTGCTCCGATAATACGGAAATACAGTCACCCCTATTTTTAAAACAATCTTTAAAAAAATTAAGAACCGCTAGTTGCAATTATTCAACTAAGAAAAAAAGTTCTAATAACAGAGAAAAAGCTAGGAAAAACTTAGTTAGAGTTCATGAAAAAGTGGTCAATCGTCGTACTGATTGGTTTTGGAAGCTAGCTCACGAGTTAGCAGATAGGTTTGACTATTTATTTTTTGAAACTCTTAATCTTAGAGGAATGCAAAGGTTATGGGGGCGAAAAATTAGTGATTTAGCTTTTTCTGAATTCTTAAAAATATTAGATTATGTAGTAGATAAAAAAGGGAAAGTAGTTGGCTATATCGACCAATGGTATCCCTCATCAAAGACTTGCTCTATCTGTGGTCACGTCCTAGATAAACTGCCATTGGATGTTAGATATTGGGTTTGTCCAGGTTGTTCCACCAAACACGGTCGCGATTCTAATGCTAGCCAAGTAATTTTAAGAGTTGGGGCTTCAACTCTGGGGTTAGGTGATGTCAGTCAGTTTCAAACTGCAATCGCTGTCTGAACCCCGAATCCCCCGTATTTTTAATCGGGGGAGTGGGTCAACTAAAAATATGAATAATAATTGGGTGTTGAAAAATACCTAACATAGCTATTGGCAGCGATGCAAAAAACTGAATTTACTAGTTCTCCCAGATGGTTTGTTCGTCGAGATTTAGATGGTTTCTTTGGTCTGGCACTAGATAATTTAGTGCAAATTCTAGTAATTGTCAGCTTAACCCAAGGAGTCCTGCAATTTCCCCCCATCTTAATTTACGGTAGGATTATTCCCAGTATTGCCCTAAGCTTAATTGTTGGCAATCTTTACTATAGTTGGTTAGCTTATCGACAAGGCAAGCAAGAAGGAAGATCCGATCTTACCGCCCTTCCCTATGGAATCAATACCGTCAGTTTATTTGCCTATGTATTTTTGGTGATGCTGCCAGTCCGTTTGGAAGCATTATCTAGGGGAGTAAATTCCGAACAAGCGGCAGAATTAGCTTGGAGTGCGGGATTAGTTGCCTGTTTGGGTTCGGGATTAATCGAACTCGGTGGTGCTTGGGTAGCCGATCGCCTGCGTATTTTAACTCCTCGTGCCGCTTTATTATCTACGTTAGCAGGAATTGCTCTAACTTTTATTTCGCTCGGTTTTTTGTTGCGCACCTATGCCCATCCTTTAGTCGGAATAGTTCCTTTAGGAGTAATCCTATTAAGCTATTTCGGTGAAGTAAAATTTACTATTCCAGGTACGAGACTAAATATTCCTGGGGGATTGTTGGCAGTTATTTTGGGTATAATTCTGGCTTGGAGTACGGGATTGGCAACTTGGGATACGGCTAAATTTTCCGCAGCAGTCGCACCGATCGGCTTTTACTTACCCAAATTATCTTTAGGAGAACTTTGGCAACAACGGGAAGTTTTACTGACTTATTTCAGCATCATTTTACCAATGGGTTTGTTTAACTTAATTGGTAGTTTGCAAAACTTAGAAAGCGCTGAAGCTGCCGGCGATAAATATCCCGCCGCGCCTTGTTTGGCAGTTAATGGAATTGGTTCGATCGCCGCCGCTTTATTTGGTTCTTGTTTTCCGACGACGATTTATATCGGTCATCCTGGTTGGAAGACAATGGGCGCGAGAATCGGTTATTCTTGGCTCAATGGTATAGTGATGGGTTTGTTTTGTTTGAGTGGAACGATCGGTTTGCTGACTTTTTTCGTGCCGATCGATAGTGGGATGGCGATCGTCTTGTGGATTGGTATCGTGATTGTCAGTCAAAGTTTCACTGCTACTCCCATACGTCATGCCCCCGCCGTAGTTGTAGGGATTTTACCAGGAATTGCTGCTTGGGGCGCATTAATAGCTAAAAATGCTTTACGTGCGGCTGGTTTGGGAACGCCCGAACAACCTTTTACACCTCAATTAATTCCTCAATTCGAACTGAGTGATACTTTTATAACTGGTGCATTTGCCCTCGAACAGGGATTAATTTTTTCGGCAATGATTCTCTCGGCTATTACCGTTCATATAATCGATAAAGAATTTGGCAAAGCAGCGATTTGGTCGTTACTGGGGGCAATACTATCATTCTTTGGTTTACTGCATAGCTATCGCTGGACGATGGGAGATACCGCCCTCGAACTTGGTTGGGCTGTGGGTGCGCCTTGGGCGATTAGTTATTTATTGTTGGCTTTGCTTTTATTTTATGCAAGTAAGTTAAGAAGAAAACCAAATTAAAATTGCCAATAAAAAGCGATCGCCATGAGTATAACTTTAAATAGTTTCTGGCTGTGAATGTTAGCTCAAAATTAAGGCGATCGTACACATTAGCGATTTTAAGCCTCTGAAGATTGATTTTGAGTTTAGATAATGAGACTATTCCAAATAGACAAATAAAGCCCTTCAAGGCTATTTAAATACAATCTGGCGCAATATTAGTGTAACTGTTCTATTTGGGAATACTGTTCGATGAATTTTCTTAATTGCTTTAGCTGATAACTTTTAGCAAAGCGGCGTATTTGTGTTGTAAAAGAAATAAATTTATCGTCTAATTTTTCAAGGCGATCGATCTCTTTAAGCAAATTATTAATCAAGCCTTTATTAGCGAGATCGAGAAGCAAGACAATATCTTCAGAAGATGGTGGAATAATTTCACAAGGATCGATTCGAGTCAGAGTATTGTGTTCTTTTTGTTTTTCTGGTCGATCTGGCTGATAAATCCACTTTAATTTGAGGTGTTCTTCTAATGTTGTCAATAAATTATTAGCTTTTATAGGCTTAGGTAAAAAATCATTAGCACCCCTATCTACACTTTTTTGGCGATCGCGCCCGAAGACATTAGCAGAAGATACAATAACTACTACATCTTTGCCTTGAGGAGAGGAACGTAATTGAGAAAGCATTTCGTAGCCATCCATAACAGGCATAGATAAATCGGTAATAATTAGATCGGGTCGAGCCTGGGTAAATTTATCTAAGCCGTCTCGACCGTTTTCTGCTTCGATCGTCTCAAAACCAACAGGTTTAAGTAAATCAACCAAAACCAAGCGATTTTCAGTGCGATCGTCTACCACAAGTATCTTCCGTTTTTGTCCTTGATAAGCGACAATATCTTCCCATGAAACTGGTTTAGATGCTTCTGTAAAGCTTGTTGATTTTTGTATTTGGACATCAAACCAAAAAGTACTGCCTTCTCCCAATTTACTCTTTACCTGCAAAGAACTACCCATCATAGCCACAATTTGTTGACTGATAGCTAATCCCAATCCAGTACCTTCCGACTGTTTTTTGACGCTTCCTACTTGTTCGAAAGGTAAAAATATTTTGGCTAGATTATCTTCACTTATACCAACACCGCTATCTTCTACCTGAAAACGAAGTTGACAAAAAGATTGCTCTTTATTTGTTTTTTCCTGCTGAGATCGAACTAAAAATATTACTCGTCCTCGATCGGTAAATTTAATTGCATTGCTGAGTAAATTAATTAAAACCTGACGTAAGCGTTTGTCATCTGTTTGTATCCCTAAAGGCAATTCACCTTCTGAGTTATAAACAAACTCAACACCCTTTTCTTCTGCCTTAATAGCGCAAATTTCTACGACTCCTCGTACAAAAGAGGGAAAATGAAACTCTGTAACGTTTAGTTCCATTTTCCGTGCTTCAATTTTGGAGAGATCGAGAATATCATTAATCAAAGTCAAAAGATGAGAACCACACTGACTAATAATCTCTACACCCTTTTTCTCTTTGTCTGACATGGTGTTGGACTGTTGCATTATTTGTGCATAGCCTAAAATGCCATTAAGAGGAGTTCTCAATTCGTGGCTCATATTAGCAAGAAATTCACTCTTAGCTTGATTAGCACGATCGGCAGATTCCTTGGCTTCTTTCAATTCTAAGGTGCGTTCTTCTACACGTTGTTCTAGTTTTTCAAAAGAAGCTTTTAGTTGCGTTGTCATCCGATTGAAAGAACGTTCTAAAACCTCGATTTCATCAGCACCTTCTATTCTCAGTTTTTCATCGTCACCATTTGCTTGTGCTAATTGATGACACTCCTCCAAAATTGGCTGTAAACGGTAGTTAAGTCTACGGATGAATAAAATGACCACGAAAGCTAGAATAGCCCCTGCACCTAATGCACCTCCCAGAGTAATAGACAATACGGGGATTAGGACAACCGATCGAGGAACTGTTGCTAGCATCAGCCAATTAGTACCCTCAATGTGTTCGTATGCCCAATATTTACCCTCTAGTTCGAGCAATCCAGATTTACTTTTGTCGATCTTTTGCCATACAGCTTTAAGTTCTGGGATGTCTTTATAGGTCGCCAAATCTTTAGCTTTTTGCGGATTAGGCGAATAGGCAAGTAAATTACCCTTTTCACTGAGAATTGTGAAGTAACCATTTCTCCAGTTTGATGGTACTTTGAGTTGTTCGCTAATAGCTGTTATATTAATGTCTAAACCTGCTACACCAAGGGATTGCTGATTATTATCTAGGATAGCTCCGGTATAAGTTGTCATCGTAATTCCGTACCATAAATATGGTTCTAACCAGCTATTTTCTTTCGCACCTACAATTTTTGTGTAGTAGTCTTGTCGATCGTACTTATCCTCTATAAATAATTCTGCATATCGAATATTTTGATACGGAGCAGGTAATTTTTTACCAAGCTGACCAGGAGTATTTTTATCTATATAAAAGTATGGCCAAAACCATTGACGATTTAAAATTTTAAATGGAGCTTGTCCAAAACCAAAACCTGTTGTTAAAGCAGAGCGTTTCTGAAAGATGTCAAATACTAATTCTTTGTAAGTTTTCTCATCTTGGATTTTGTTATTTTGCAATGTTTTAATTGTTGCAGATAAACTTTTTAGTGTTTGTTCTACCTTTTCAAGCTCAATCTCAATTGATTTCACTTGTGTATTTAGATTAGCTTGAATTTCATTTTTAGCTCGACCTTCTAATACTTGGTAAAAAAAATAGGACATAGTGCCTAATCCTACCAAAGCTCCTCCCAATACATAGAAGAATAATGTTGACCCAAGAGATCTACGTATAGATTTAGAATTCTGCATAAAATGACTAATCTGCTATCCGAGAACAATATTTAATCTTATTGTTCCCAGATTTCTTGTTTAAATTAATAAACAAGGGCAAGATTTACTGATTTAAAGTCATTTTTCCCAACTTTTCGCAGCTATTTGCTATTTATTGTCCATTTAGGATCTTAAACGTATTGGATAGAGGACTGTAAAAAAATATTTTTGACGAAAAAAGAGAAATAAACTTTGAGTAATTTGAGATCGATACAAGGACACATTATTGAAGAATCAGTTAATTTTTCGAGAAGATTTTGACAACTAAATGATTGAGCTGTCAATAGAAAAGTTTCTAGATAGGTCATTTGATTTTCAGACTTTTCTGTAAATAGCGATCGCATAGCAATTAAAGCATTATCTTGAGAACTATCGAGTTTGAGGATTTTGTCTTGCCATTCTTCGTGAGAAACTAGTTCCACTTGATAGCCCAAATTGCAGATTTCCTTGATAAATTTTTTCCAAGGTAAAGGCTGAGGATTAACGACATGGAAAGCTTGACCTAAAGATTTTTTCTGTCTGGAAATACGAACAATTGCTTGGCTAGCATAGTTTATAGGAATTAGGTTAATCCAAAGGTCTAGGTCAGGAGCAACCCCTAGTTGAATCATGCCTTTAATTATTCTGCACATTAGGTCATTTGTCTGGGATGCACCTGTTTGACTGTGACCTGTCAACATTCCTGGTCGATAGATTGCAGTAGGGATTCCTCTGGAACGAGCTGCAATGACCAGTTTTTCCGCAACCCATTTAGATTGACTATAGCCATCTTTTATGCATTGGGCAGAATCAAGATGCTCATCTTCTTTGACTACTTTGTTACCAAAATTAGCTAGAGGCTTAAGTATATCAATAGTAGAAATGTAATGAACGGGAGTGACTTTACCTTGACTAGCTAATCTCAGAATTTCTTGAGTTCCCAGAACGTTAGCAGCTTTTAGCATACTATACGGATAAACTAGATTAATAAACGCACCAGAGTGATAAATTAGGTCTAGTTTGCTGGCTAAAGTTCGGAATTTTTCTTCACTCAGTCCTAATAATGGTTGTGAAAGATCGCCAATAATGGGAATAATTCTAGAAGCTAGTTCTCGATCCCATAGTAGATAGCGTTCTAGATTAGCTTTAATTTTTAGCTGTCCTTCTTCAAAATTGGAGGCACGAACTAGACAATAAAGATCGGCAGAAGTTGTCTGTAAAAGCTCGTCTAGTAAGAAAGCACCGAGGAAACCAGTTACCCCAGTTAAGAAAATATGCTCTGGTTCGGAGGTAGATTCTGTAAAGGTTTTCTCTGCTTGAATTGTCGGATCTAGAATCGTTTCAGCTTGCCAATCAATTTCGAATCCTGGTTCGATCGCAAAAGCAGAACCAGAATTTTGCACAACCTTCATTCCTTCAATTAACCCAGCAATTGTCGGGTCTTTCAGTAGGTAAAATATAGGTAAAGCTACCTGAGTTGCTTCTTCTACTTGGGCTAAAAGTTGAGCCGCTAGTAGAGAATGTCCCCCTAGTTCAAAGAAATTGTCTTTAATCCCAATTCGATCGATTTCTAAAACCTCAGACCAAATGTCAGCTAACTTTTCTTCTAAAGGAGTCGAAGGCGCAATATAGGCATCATTTAGTATTGGTCTTTCTTTCTTAGGATCGGGCAAGGCGCGGCGATCGATCTTGCCATTGGGTGTCAAAGGCAGGCTTTCCATGAATACAAATGCAGAAGGAATCATATATTCAGGTAATTTGTCCTTCAAAAATGTTCGCAGTTGTGGAACTAAAGTATTTTTTTCGTCGATCGGATTATTGGCATAAGCTTGCCAAGGTTTTAATTCTAATGGTTGTTCCGGTAGAGCTAATATATTTTCTCGAGCGTTCGATCGACATATAAAGATCGCATCATATTTATCAATAGCATTAGATTCAGCCCAAGTAATATCAACTTGGTATGATAATGTAGAACTTAAATCCCAAAAACTTTCAGGATTTATTCCTAATGTATTCGAAATTTGCTTTAAGGTTTTTCTTAAGTTTCCTACTGTTTGTTGAGTATTAAAGTCTGCTAATAGCTCTAACAACTTTACTTTAAAATGAATTCTTGGATTAGGAATATTGCTTATTTTAAGTATTTGTGGTTTGTTATCTTGAATAAATTGATTGATTTGCGCTAGAGATAATTTTCGATCTTGCCAATCTAAAGATAATGGTTGACAAATTGATTCAATTTTTGCCTCTATATGTAATATGAAATCTGACCTAAACTTTAAGACTTCATTTTGAGCTTGTCCTCGTTTAAGTAAATTTTGAACGTAGTTAATCCGAGGAATATGATGTTTTAAAGCCTTGAAAAAGTCTGCATTTAGGATTAGTTCGCTGTCTTGGATAATTCGTTGCTGAATTCGATCTTTAAGTTGAGCGATAGAAAGATAGTCAGGGGCTTGAAAAATCTGAACTGCGGTATGAAAAGTCTCTAATAAAGATAAGCTACGAACGTCACCGATAAAAATATGACCTCCTGGCTTGACTAATTTGACAGCTTTTTCAATCACTTGTACCAAATAATTTACATTCGGAAAATACTGAATTACTGAGTTGATAATGATAGTGTCAAACTGTTCTACTTCTAATCGATCTATTTCATGTGCTGCTTTTTGAGATACTGTGACATGAGATAAATCTTGTTCGTTATTTTTTAAGTGTTGCTCAATATAGTCGATCGCTTCTGTGGAGAGATCGATACCAACATAACGAGCGCAATGAGGTGCAATCCGAAATAAAAGTAGCCCCATACCACAGCCAATTTCTAATACACGCTGAGGACGGAGGGAAAGAATTCGTTCGACAGTGCAGTCAACCCATTCATTCATTTCATTAATGGGTATAGGTAAACCAGTGAAGCTATCATTCCAGCCAATAGTATTAAAAGTAGAATCGTAGTTTTCAGAAGATTGACTGTAAGTTGAATTCCAAACCTGTTGCCATTGCTGAACTTGTTCGGTTGTGGATGATTTTGAATCATAGCTTTCTGTTTTGGGAACAACGTAAGCAACTAAACGTTTGCTATCAGAGTTATCTTCTCTAGCAAGTACCGCAACCTCTCTAATTTCTGGATACTGACTAAGAGCTTCTTCAATTTCTCCTAACTCAATACGATAGCCACGGACTTTTACCTGGTTGTCTACTCTTCCAACAAATTCAATAGTTCCATCGGGTAAGTATCGAGCTAAATCTCCAGTTTTGTATAGGCGTTTGCCCGATTGTTCACTAAAATAGTCTTCAACAAATTTTTCATTATTTAATTTTGGACGATTTAGATATCCTCGTGCTATTCCATCTCCACCTATATAAAGTTCTCTTGGCAAACCAGTAGAAACTGCTTTTGAGTTCTCATTTGTGTAGTGAACTGGACACTCTAATAAGTAAATTTGTGTGTTAGCGATCGGATGACCAAGGGAAATAGAATTTGTGCCATACTCTATTTTGTGAATCATCGACCAAACAGTAGTTTCTGTTGGTCCGTACATATGCCATAAAGAATGACCCTTTTCTAATAATTGATTAGCTAAAGATCTTGTCAATGCTTCTCCACCACAAAGCATTTTTAGTCGTTTATTACCTTGCCAACCTGTGGAAAGAACTAATTGCCAAGTAGCTGGAGTAGCTTGTACAAATGTTACATCTGGCTCGGATAAAGCTTGTGCTAGTTGTTTTGGATCTGAGGCAATCTCTCTTTTTATTAATTTAATACAAGCACCTGCTATCAGCGGTAAATACCAATCTGGAACTGACAAGTCAAAAGAAAATGTCGTAATTGCTAAAAGCGTATCTTGTTGAGTAATTCCAGGTTCTTGTTGCATAGAAAGCAATAAATTAACAACAGAACTATGTTGAATTTGAACGCCTTTAGGCTTACCAGTAGAACCTGAAGTGTAAATAATATAAGCTAAATTGTTAGAAATTACTTCACCATGGCAATTCTTTTGACTTTGTTGAGTAATTTTTTCCCAATCTTTATCTATGCAAACGACTTGAGCATCATGTTGAGGTAATTGTTCGAGAAGTTTTTGTTCGGTTAAGAGAATAGGAAATTTAGCGTCCTCAGCTATAAAAGCGATGCGATCTTGAGGATAGGCTGGATCTAGAGGAATATAAGCACCACCTGCTTTGAGAACACCTAAAAGAGCAATAATCATCAAAGGCGATCGCTCGACACAAATACCAACTAATGTCTCTGGTTTAACGCCTAAACCTCTCAAATAATTCGCCAATTGATTAGCTTTTTGGTTGAGTTCGCAATAAGTTAATTGTTGTCCTTCAAAGATGACTGCTACAGCATCAGGAGTTTTTGATACTTGAGCTTCTACTAATTGATGAATGCAGATATCTTTAGCTACTTCAAGCATTGACTTTTCCTTTTATTTCTTATGGACATAAAACAGGAAGGTAAAGATTCAAAAACTTTACCATTAATTGGTTTCAATCTAAATTTCGCAGGTTTAGAAAATAAATTTATTCTTATTTTTAAAAATGATACCATTAGTATCACAAAAATAAAAATTAATTATTAAAAAAAACTAAATAATAAGATATCGACCACTAATTGATAATTTTAGGTATTGTTACTTAGTTTAAATATTATTTTTTTCTTTTATTGCTTATATGCATAAAACAGAAAGGCAAAGATTAAAACCTTTACCATAAAAGAGTTGCAACCAAAATTCCGCAGGCTTAGAAAATAAACTAAATCATATTTTTTAAAATGATACCATCAGTATTGCAAGATTAAAGCACAATTATTAAAAAAAAATAAAGAACAAGATATCGACCACCGCACTATTAGCCGATCGATTCATCAGATGGTTTCTAATCGTGAATGTTCGAGCAAAATTAAGGCGATCGCCAATTGTTTTTCTCTATTTTTAATTATTCAAATCACTCGAAGTCTGAAAAACTGCGCTAGCGATCGCCATCTACCGTTAGATCGGAGCAGAGAGGTAGGGGCGATCGGGAGAAAAAAGCTTGATTTTTTTTTGCTAGAAGTAAAGCGATCGGCATCGATCGTATTACAAATTGTTTTTAAGATGTAGTTTTAAGATTCAAATTAAAAGTTGTTGCTTAATATAAATTCATGCGCTGTAACGACCAAAACTCGTACCAACAATTTTCCAAAACTTGACGAAATTATCAGGGTTTGAATAGTATAAACATAGCCAGTTGTCGGATTCGTGTGCCTATTTTCAGGAAATGCCTCGAAAAGCCGGATTTCTCATTACCGCAACAAACTAGATATCAATACCAAAAAATATTCGATTTTAATTGATGCGATCGCGCTTCTACTTTTCTTTACTATCTAATTCCGTATTTAGCTAGCTGCTTTAACCTAATTGCTTGAAATAATTCTAGAATTCCTTCTACATCGTCTTCACTTAATAAAAACCATTCGTTTCGATGTAACTGTGCTGCAAACCTATTGTGCAATTTAAGTTCGATAGATGCAAAATCCTTAGTAAAAACAGAATCAATCAACTTAACTTCGAACGGATTAGCATTTCTCATCGTATTGAGACGACTATTTAAATTCGTGGCAATCCCAATCTTGTAATAATGTTCGCATTTAACCAGATAAATGCAATTGCCAACTTTTCCAATCTGTACTTTAGCCTTGAGTTTTGAGATAGGTGTATTTTGCAGCCAATCTTTGTATAGCTCGGCAATAGGGCTAAAAACGGCCGTGCAACCTCGATTAGCAGTAGTGCTAGGTTGAACTATTCGCCAGGGAATTCCCTGTTCCTCAGCCAGTTGTTCGCCTAATTGCTTAATCCAGAGTGTATTGAGGAATCGATCGCTCGGCAACCTCGCGCGATCGTATCCCTCAAATTTCCTCCTAATCTCAGTCAAGTTAATGTACTCCAAGGCTTTTATCTCTTTTTTGATTGGCTCAAATAAAGAGTAGCGCGATCGAATCCTAATGTCTAGCTAATTCCGATCTAACTAAATAATTTTTCAATGACCATCTTGAGGGGATTTGCACTGATTCAATTAAGTTTTCTGGTAACGTCATCTGTTTGGATATCAATTATCATGACAGATCTAGCTAATTCCCATTTATATCCGAGATAAAATACCAGTAACCGTAATTACCGGCAGTAGGGTTTATAATTTATGATTAAATCGGCTATAAATTTCCTATGCTTGCTACTGCCATACCAAATGCGATCGCCTCCATCTCAACTGAAGCTTTACTCGAAGTATTTGCTGAGTTTCTCGATATTGATGTCAGTGCTGGTGATGCTGCAACTGATACTTTAAATACCTATCGTCGTCAGTTAGCACAATATTTAATTTGGTGTAATAGCCATAATATTCATCCAGCAGAAGCAACTAAAGATGACATTAAATATTACCGTCGTTGGATGGTTGATAAGAAGAAATTTAAACCAGCTACGATCGCGCTAAAATTAGCTGTAGTCAGACGTTTTTATCAAGCTGCTGTCGATAAAGGATTACTTAGAATTAATCCTGCTGCGGGGATAAAAGCACCTAAAGAAAAAAGAGATCCAGCAGATAAAATTACTTATTTAGAAAAAGCAGAAGTCGAACAATTATTTAAAGCGATTCCCGATGATGGTAGTTTAAAAGCAGCTAGAGATAAAGTTATTATTGCAATTATGACTTTGGAGGGAACGCGAACTGTAGAATTACATAGAACTAATATTTCGGATCTAGTCAGACAGGGAAATAATTTAGGCATCAGAGTAGAAGGTAAACGCAATATTAGAGTCGTACCCCTTACACCAGATATCGTCAGAATTTTGATGCACTATCTCCATCTTAGAGAGGAAATGGGAGAAGTACTCAAACCATCTCAACCTCTATTTGTAACAGTGGGAAATCGCGCGGGAGGACAAAGAATTTCTCGTCGCGGGATTAGATTTGTTGTCGATACCTATCTCCAGCAAAGCGCCTTAAAACATACACCAGGAAGAACTATATCGGCGCACAGTCTCAGACATACTGCTGGTACTCTAGCATTAAGAGCAGGCGCACAGTTGCGTCAGGTACAAGATTTATTGGGACATGCCGATCCGAGAACTACTTGTATATATGCACACGTTGCCGATCGCTGGGTGAATAATCCTGCTTTAAAACTGGGAATAGAAATTTAGATTTAAACATCATAGATGATAGATATTACTAATACTAACGGAGCTAATCCAAAAGATAAGCATCCGATGAAGGGATTGATACTGTAAACAAAAATCTACTTATTTCTTTCTAAAACTGCTTAAACCAAGTTGAATATAAATAGATTTAGATAGATGGTATAATTGAGATTAAATTCAACGGTTAAACCGTCGCCGTCAGAGGATTCATCGCCCTGCTCATTCAACACTGCTTTGTTAATAGAGTTCAGGTGACGACAAGCTCCATAGACAAGTAGATGTTAGTAGCTTCTACACCTAAAAACAGAAAGCTTTTTTGTTTGCGATCGGGCGCATATTACCGTGAGTTACACGGATTAAGCCTGTGGACAGAGTGCCGCCGACGGTTCTGGAGGCACGGATGGCGAGGTTGCCTCGCCATACTAAGTGCCGTGTTGAAGCAGGAAGTGAACAGCCATCCGATGAAGAGTCGGAACTTATTCTATATGAGTAGGTTTGCATAGGTTTCATATAACGGATTTCCACAAATATGCTTCATCAAAAATACTGTATCTAACCCTAATATTATTGGAGATTACACCTATTACGACGATCCTGAAGATTCTGAAAACTTCGATCGCAACGTTCTCTATCATTTTCCATTTGTCAGCGATCGCTTAATTATTGGCAAATTTTGCGCTTTGGCACGAGACGTAAAATTCATCATGAATGGCGCAAATCACGAGATATCGGGCTTCTCGACCTATCCGTTTCATATTTTCGGTAATGGATGGGAAAAAGTTACGCCTCAACCAGGGGAATTGCCGTATAAAGGTGACACGGTTGTGGGCAATGACGTTTGGATTGGCTATGAAGCTGTAGTTATGCCAGGAATACACATTGGAGATGGAGCAATTATTGCAGCAAAGTCAGTAGTTGTCGGCAATGTTTCTCCTTATACGATCGTTGGAGGTAATCCAGCTAAGCAAATTCGACAACGATTTAGTGATGAAGTTGTCAAAGTATTACTGGACATTGCTTGGTGGGATTGGGAGATTGAGAAAATCACACGCAATCTTGATAAAATTGTGGCTGCCGATCTAGATGCTTTGAGAAATTGCAATTGATAATGCGATCGCGCCAAGTCGTTTTTTCATTTTGAGTCGATCGCCCGTTAATAAAAATTTGATGGATGTGCAATCGAGCGATCGATAGATGTTTGCAGGAGATCTATTGATTCTTAATTTTTTAAATTACCGATCGTTGAGATTATAGATCGCAATTTCTAACCTGTCTTTTGTAATTCTTCCTGTAAATATTTAGTCCATTCCGCAGCTTCTTTGACATTTGCGAAAGGAACTTTAATTACCGTTTTTGGTTCTGGAATTAAAAATTCTATCAAAGCAAAACCTTTACTTGGTAATTTTTCTAAATCGATCGCGCGATCGTCAACCGTAAGACGTATTGCTTTAACATTTCTAAGGGAAAAAGTTTTCATCTCAACAGTACCAGTTGGTGTTGGTTTTCCCCAGGTTAAATCTTCGCCGCATTTTCCCAACACGGCATAGACATCATATTTAGTCTTATCAAACTTTCTCGACCAACGACGATAGGATATTCTTTTACCATATTCATTCCAACCCGTCCACGCCAGCCAGCCAGAGAATACCAGCACGGGTAACCACTGAAAACCGTTTTCCACGATCGAAAAATTTGTTGATAACTTTTTTATTGTCTCATTTTTTGGCAAGCGTTTTTATTCTTTTTTTTTGTTAGACAACAATTTTGGCAATAAACGCTGGCAGAATGTTTCTTGACTCGATCGATGAGGGAATAATATTTATGTATACTAATTGCGATCGATCGCTACCTCAATTTACTCAACAATGAAAATAACTCGTGCATTTGCAATTCTTGTCCCCGTTCCAGAAATACACTTAGGTACTGGACAAGACATTTGTCAAGAACAAGGAAAAGTTGCTTTTGGATCTCAAGATTGGGAATTATTTCGCGAGGTTGATAAACGAAGAGGGGATGAGGCAGTAGAAGTATTTATTTACGCTTGTGCTAAGAATGGTTATGCTGGAGATATTTCTTGGCATGGTTTGTATATCGGTCATGTCAACTCTCGTCGAGGTAGACATCCTGAAGGTAATAAGTATCGTCCTCTATCTACGCAAAACGATACGAGTTCGGCGATTTTTTGGGAAGTTGAAGAACTAGATACTTTAGCTTCTCCCTTAAAAATAGACTTTTTGCGAGGATTGGGCAAAAAATCTGACTATACATCCAATTTTTTTCCTAGAGAAGCGCTTTTAATTGAATATCCGAAGAGAAAATAACTTATTGAGAAGAGTTTTTAAACAAAAATACGTCATCTCGTCGATAACTTAATTTAAATTCTGGCGATATCTGTAGTTTGTCAATTAAACTTTTAGCAATTTCTTCAGAACTAGACCAACCAGGATGACGTAAATTTAATAGAACATAATTATAATTATCTAAATTGGCAGACGTTGACTCTCGATCGGCAATCTTGACAATCGAACGATGAGTTAAATGAGGGGCGATATCGGTAGTAGTTAAGATACTTCCTTGAGTATTAATCTGGGTTAAAGCATCCCTGGTTGCTTGCCAAGTATCCAGAGAATCAAGATAGATCGATCCAAAATAACCGAATTTCGCTAAAACTAAAAATGCACCTAAAGACCATAAAATTATACCCCGACTACTTCGCAACCATCCTCGATCGCAAGCCAAAGTAGAAATAACGACCAAAAACAAAAAAGGTAAAATTGGCAAAGAATATTGATGAGTCAAACTTTTTTGAGTGGGAGAAGTAGCAAGAAGATTCAGCAATAGCGCGGGAATCGTACTTATTAAGGGTGTTAAATGCTTTGGTGCAATTCCCCAAACAACTGGCAAAAACAACCACAGTAAATAAGACAGATTAGTTAAATTAAAAATAGCACTCAGTAATATTCCTGGCTGGAAAATTAGATTTTTGAGAATCTCTGTATAAGAATTTCCCAGATCGCCATAACGATATAAATGTCTGGTTAAGCTTGCTGTTTCTCGACCGAACCAAGGAATAATTATTTTAGTAGCAATAATAAACCAAGCAATACCAAAAACTATTGCGATCGCACCATATAAACGTCTCTTTTCAAAAATAAATAACCATACACCCATCAATGCAACTGTTAAGGCTAAAACCGCTTTGCAACTAAGAATTAAAGCGATCGCTACACAAAATTGCCAAACAGAATTGATTCTTGCAGCTAATACCGCCCAAAGAATGGCAGGTAAAGCGATTACTTCGGGATGAAAATCGGCAAGATTGACATTGAAAATGAGTGGATAAAGTAAGTAGGATATAGCTATTGTGTTTGCTTTTGATTTCTTTAAACCAGCATTGAGAGCGAGATACAAAATAGGTAAAGCCCCGATCGCTAAAGCAATAGCTTGAATGGCAAATAACCAATGAACGTTTGGCTGAATTTTATAAAATAAAGCTAAGGGATAAAAAATAAAAGCAGCATGATCGCCAAGAATGTGAAAACCTAAAATTTGCGAAATAGGTGTCTGTCCTTGACTAATTAAATAAAGAACATTGTCAAAAATTGCCAAGTCGAAATTAGATTGAAATAGCCAGTGTCTGATACTACTAAAAATAAATAAAATAACACTACTGATGGCGATAGCCTCAATAACCAAATGTCGTCGCGCAATTTTCATTTGTTTTTCATTCATTATTTCAATTTCAACCTCTTAATGTAATACCGATGAAATTACCAGATTTAGACCAGCTAACGATCGATCGCATTGTAGAAATGGCATGGGAAGATCGAACCACTTTTGAAGCGATCTTCACTCAATTTGGATTGAGTGAAACACAAGTAATTGCTTTGATGCGAAGAGAAATGAAAGAATCTAGTTTTCGGATGTGGCGCGAAAGAGTAAGCGGACGCAAAACCAAACACATCAAGAAAAGAGATTTCATCGAAGGAAGATTTAAATCCGATCGTCAAAAGTAAAAAAATACCACAATTTGAGTTAGTTTTTTAGTTGCCTTGAGGTTAATTTTAAAACTAAAGCTTAAAAATAATTTTTAATTTCGATCGCTGGCAAAATATTTATACAAATTTAAAAAAATTAACTTACCACCAGTTTCAAATATTTTGCTTTAAAGTACAAAATAGGCAAAAAACAACACGGATATTTAACGGTGGCGAACGGACTTAACTTCAGCAACTCCACAGCGAGACGTATAGTCCCGCTAACTGTTGACAGACCGATTGCGGTAGATTTGTTTGCTGGTGCGGGTGGCATGAGTCTTGGTTTCGAACAGGCAGGTTTTGACGTACTTGCTGCCGTAGAAATCGATCCGATACATGCTTGCACCCACGAATTCAATTTTCCGAATTGTACTGTTTTGTGTAAAAGTGTTGCCGAAACGACAGGAGATGAAATTAGAAATTTGTCTGAGATCGGCGATCGCGATATTGATGTTGTATTTGGTGGCCCTCCCTGTCAAGGTTTTTCATTAATGGGTAAACGTCATTTAGACGACCCTCGCAATACATTAATTTTTCATTTTTTAAGATTGGTTTCAGAGTTAAAGCCAAAATTTTTTGTTATGGAAAATGTCCCAGGAATGGCGATCGGACAACATCAAGTATTTCTAGAACAAATAATTAATAATTTTAAAAAAATTGGTTATCAAGTTGAAGAAAACTATCAAATTCTTAATGCAGCAAACTATGGCGTTCCTCAAAAAAGAAGAAGATTATTTTTATTAGGATCTAGACCAGAATATCAACTACCAAAATATCCAGAAAAAAATAAGAAACGCATATTTGAGGCGGCAAAATCTAAGGTATCCGAGGCGGAAATATCCGAGGAAACCTCGGATTTGCTCACCCGCCGTTCAGATATGCAATTAGCGTTCTGTATCGATCGACATACAACTAAACAACTAACTCCTACAGTTTGGGATGCGATCGGCGATCTTCCAGAAGTTAATCAGTATCCAGAGTTAAAGTTTAGAGACTGGGTGCGAGTGCAAGAGGAGGTTTCTTACGCATATAAAGCGCCGTCATCCTTATCCTTATGCGACTCAGATAAGCATTTGCGTTCTGTATATAAAAAACCGAGTCTATATGCTATGCAACTGCGGAATTTGGTGGATTTAGACGACAATTATGCATACATTCGTACCTTCGATCGCAGAATACTTACCTGTAGTTCGAGAACTAGACACAGTTTACTGTCGATGCAAAGATTTTCTGAAACACAACCAGGAAAAACCGAACCGATCAGCCACTTTCATAAGCTAGACCCCAAAGGGCTGTGTAATACTTTAAGAGCGGGAACGGCAAGCAATCGTGGTGCGTTTACTTCTCCTCGACCGATTCATCCCTTTACGCCGCGCTGCATTACCGTTAGAGAAGCGGCAAGGTTGCACTCTTACCCAGATTGGTTTAGGTTTCATGCTACCAAATGGCACGGTTTTCGACAAATCGGCAATTCCGTACCGCCACTTTTAGCAAAATCGATCGCCAGCGAAATTATTTGCGCTCTTGAAGTAAAACCAATTAAACCATTAGTAGCATACCAACTGGGAGATAAAAAACTACTGCAATTTAAAATGGTAGGCGCGGCTGGTTATTATGGTGTCGATAGCAAAACGATCGAACCGAGAATTAGAAAAGGGAATAGGGAATAGGGAATAGGGAATAGGGAATAGGGAATAGGGAATAGGAAACAAAAGGCTAAATGGTAAATGCTGAATACCGATCGCTAAACTTTAAAAGTATCACCTACCCCAGGCATAACATGAAAGTTAAAGCTTAAGAGTAGGTGATACCATTTTGTTGTTTATGTTAAGCGTACTTTTTGACTCGAATCTATTAAATAGTTTTGAGTATTTAGTAAGCAAGCCCCATACTGCGGGTGGTTTCTGCGCCCAGATAGACGCGGATGCTTAAAAAGTCCGTAGGACAAGCAGTTTCGCACCGCTTGCAACCAACGCAGTCCTCTGTGCGAGGAGAAGAAGCAATCTGTCCGGCTTTACAGCCATCCCAGGGTACCATCTCCAAAACATCGGTAGGACAAGCACGAACGCACTGAGTGCATCCAATACAGGTATCGTAAATTTTGACGCTATGAGACATTGAATATAAACTCCTTAACCTAGTGTTCTCCTAGTTATGGAAATGCTTATCATTTATGGGATAGTTTACCTCATGCTTATAATCTACTTATGAGAAAGGACAAATAACTTTAAATTCTGTTACAAGAATAGGGAGTAGGGAGTAGGGATTAGGGGCTAGGGGTTAGGGATTAGGGAATAGGGGTTAGGGGGCGGAGGGGCGGAGGGGCGGAGGGGCAATGAACAATAAGCGATGAACGATGAACATTGAACATTAAACCCTATTTGTATACTAGAGAAAAGTTTGTGCGAATTTTATAAAAAATTGTTTTATGAATCTTGATTTTCGCTTTGGCATTGCCAGCGATCTGCATGTAGCTGTTCCTCAGACCATTTTTGATGCCCCAAAACGTTTTCACTTGGTAGAAGTCAGCATTTCAGCTTTAGAGGTTGTCTTAGCTCATTTCGATCGACTAGACCTCGATTTTTTATTGCTTCCAGGTGACTTAACCCAACACGGCGAACCAGAAAACCACAAGTGGCTGCAAGAGCGTTTGCAAGCCCTGCCATATCCCGTTTATGTCATACCTGGCAATCACGACGTACCCTATCTTTTGTCTGAGAATGGTTCGATCGCGTTTGAAGATTTTCCCAGTTATTACCGTCAATGTGGCTATCAAAATTCTGACAAACTCTATTACACCTGCGAAGTTTTGCCTGGAGTGCAGTTAATTGCCCTCAATTCCAATCAATTCGATCGCCATGGCAAACAGTTAGGATGTCTGGATGAAGAACAATTGCTATGGCTGGAAACACTGTTACCAAAACTAACAGAAAAATTGGTACTAGTTACCATTCATCACAATGCGATCGAACATATCCCAGGGCAATCAACCCACGAATTGGGAAAAAGATATATGCTCGATAATGCAGACGAGTTACTGTCAATTTTGCGAACTAATCAAGTAAAACTAATTTTTAGCGGACACTTACACGTTCAAGATATTGTTGAGGCTGATGGTGTTTGCGAAGTTACTACTGGTTCGTTAGTAAGTTATCCCCATCCCTATCGCCTTGTGGAAGTGAAAACAAATGACAAAGGACAACAAGAAATTAAAATTGATTCTTTCCGCGTTAAAAGTGTACCTGGATGTGAAAATTTAGCCGAAAAATCGCGAGAAGTTATGGGCGATCGCTCCTATCCCTTCATGGTCAAATTATTAACTTCATCTCCTGCGAATTTACCGATCGCCCTGGCAGAAAAATTAGCTCCACAACTGCGTTATTTTTGGGCAGATATCGCCGCTGGAGATGCTTTATTCGACTTTTCCCATCTGCCCCCCGCAGCCAAAGAGCATTTTGAAAAATTCGGCGCGATCGCCCATGATGGTACTTACCATCCGATCGATAACCGCACGACTATCATAGTTCATGGTTGATAGTTCATGGTTCATAGTTCATAGCTCATAGCTCATAGTTTGTGTTTCGTGGTTTATCGATCGCAATCGATAACTTAACAAAAACAAGCAATCAACGATCGACTATGAACTATGAACAAACAAAACTATTTAAAATTGACAATACGAGCAAAACTTTTCGCTTCTAAACTAGCACCTCCTACCAGTGCGCCGTCAATTTCGGGTTGAGCCATGATTTCATCGATATTATCTGGTTTAACCGAACCGCCATAGAGAATTGGTACGTTTTTGTTAGTAAGGCGATCGCGAATTAAAGCAATTACTCGATTGGCTTCTTTAGTCTCACAAGTATCGCCAGTACCGATCGCCCAAATAGGTTCGTAGGCAATAATTAATTTGTTTTGGTCTACATCAATTAAATCTATTTTCAACTGATTGATAATAATATCCTCAGTCTCGCCAGCATCCCTTTGAGCTTTAGTTTCACCAACACAGAGAATTGGAGTAATACCGTGACGCTGAGCAGCTTTAAGACGCAAATTAACTGTTTCGTCAGTCTCACCAAAATATTGTCGGCGTTCGCTGTGTCCGACGACAACATAGCTGACACCTATTTCTGTCAGCATCGAACCAGAAATTTCTCCAGTATAAGCACCCGAATCTTCCCAATGAATATTTTGCGCCCCCAATCCGATTGGAGATCCATGCAAAGTCTTAGATAAAAGATTTAAAGACGTGAAGGGAGAACAAAGTACAATTTCCGTTGATTCGTTAGTATCTTCTATTTCAGGTTTAAATAATTGCACGTATTCCAAAGACTCGGTTTGGTTTTTGTGCATTTTCCAGTTACCAGCAATAATAATTCTACGCACAGTTTGACTATTCTATTTCAACTTGTATTGCAAGATTTAGTTTAAGGCGAAAAGGTTATTAAGGCGAGGTTATGAATCGAGTTTCTTCGTTACCGCAAAAATATTAAATTTAATCAAATTAACTTGACTGTCGGTGACAAACTCCAGGCTCGATCGGCGATCGCGCCAATAATTGTGAAGATGCGCGATCGCAAAAAAAAATTAATAGAACTTTAAAGAGTTTTTATAAAACAACAACAACAGCAACAAAGCCGATTTTCAGTCGAGACTGAGTTGAAAGGAATTTCGATCCAAAAATTTTGTATCTTAAGATACAGATGCTAGGTCATGAAATTGATGCAATCAATATTTACTCAATCATGCGATCGCATTTAAATTTTAAATAATGCTTAGAAAACTATTAGCAAGAATAATGCCTAGAAAAATATTAGCAATTATTTTTACGACCTTGGGGCTGGCGATCGGCTTGCCAATGGCGCAAGCTATGGCACAAGCTACGGCAGAGCCAGACAAGATCGAACAAGCACTAGCGGCGGCTCAAGCAGCGCAAACTAGTGCCGATAATGGTTATATGCTGCTCTGTTCTGCCCTGGTATTATTAATGACACCAGGTTTAGCTTTCTTTTACGGTGGATTTGTCGCCAAGCGCAACATTCTTAACACGCTGATGATGAGCTTCTTGCTGATGGGAATCGTCGGTGTAACTTGGGTGTTATGGGGATACAGTCTCTCCTTTGCCCCTGGATTGCCATTCATCGGCGGCTTGCAATGGTTATTTTTGAATGGTGTAGGTCTTGAGGTTGCCGAATACCTCCCTAAAACAGGTGCAGATGATGTAGTGGTTTCCTATGCAGCCACCATTCCCCATCAAACCTTTATGATTTATCAAGCCATGTTTGCCATCATCACCCCTGCGTTGATATCTGGGGCGATCGTGGAACGCATCAGCTTTAAAGCTTACGCAGTATTTATGTTGCTGTGGTCAACATTTATCTACTGTCCTTTAGCACACATGGTTTGGGCAAAAGGAGGAATGTTAGGTCTGTATGGCGGTATGGGCGCTCTAGACTTTGCAGGTGGAACAGTCGTTCACATTAGTTCTGGTGTTGCTGCTTTAGTGGCTGCGATCGTAATTGGCCCTCGCAAAAACTACCCCGATCGCCTCTCGGCACCTCATAACGTTCCTTTCATTCTTTTAGGTGCTGGTTTGCTTTGGTTTGGCTGGTTCGGTTTTAACGCTGGAAGTGCTTTAGGTGCTGGATCGCTAGCAACTGTCGCTTTTGTGGCTACCAATACTTCAGCAGCCGCAGCAATGGTAACTTGGTTGATTTTAGAACAAGTTTTAAGAGGTAAACCAACCGCAGTTGGTGCGGCTACTGGGGCTGTAGCTGGTTTAGTCGGCATTACTCCAGCAGCAGGATTTGTTACTCCTGTAGCTGCTATTTTAATTGGTAGTTTTACAGCGGTTGTTTGTTTCTTTGCGATTAGTTTTAAAGTCAAATTTGGTATTGACGATGCTTTAGATACTTACCCCGTTCACGGCGTTGGCGGTACAGTAGGCGCTATTCTTACTGGTATCTTTGCTACCAAAAAGGTAAATGCTGCTGGTGCGGATGGCTTAATTAGTGGAAATCCAGGGCAATTGGTAACTCAAATTATTGCTGTTCTCATCGCCTATGCGATCGCTGGAATTGGCACTTTTATTATTTTACAAATTATCAAAGTTCTATTTGGTTTCCGCGTCAAACCAGAAGCCGAATTCCAAGGTATGGATATCAACGAACACGGCGAAGAAGGCTACGGTGAAGAATTTGCTGGCGGTATGAGTCAGATGGGTAAACACAGTCAGATAAGTTAATAAAAATGGGGAATAGGGAATAGGGATTAGGGATTAGGCAAAAGTAATAACTTGCTACTTGCTACTTTCCCTAATCGATCGGGAGACAGAAAAAAGGGCGTTGCATAATTGAGACATGAATTAGTAGAAACAGTTATGCAATGCCCAGAATGTAAATCAAAACATATTCGCGAAAACGGCAAGAATAGACAGATTAATTACGCAGATTGCAGATCGAATTACGAATTAACTAACCCCTAGCCTCTATCCTTTTCCTCCTACTCCCCAAACCATGATTTGGTAAAGAAAAAAGCTTGTTATTGAACCACATAAAAGGGGGAATCAAAGGACTTACCACAAAAATAAATGCGATAGTTGCAAAACCGAATGGCCCTCCTAAAGCTGCACCAGAGGTAAATAATCCTACTTCTTGAATCATTTTGGCGGTGAAAAAACTGATGTTCCATTTTTTGACCATACTGATAGCCAATAAATCCATTACTCTAATGCCAATACCGCTCATAATAATTAAAGCTGAGGCATAAGAACATAACACAAGTCCAACTATAAGCATGGGAACGCTGGCTAAAAATGGTTTTACAAATTTACCAATCTGTAAATAATTCCAAAGATCGATAAGATTACCGACTAAAAACATCGTCACGAAAGGAGATATGGGTGGACGTTTTCGATTCCATAAACTCCAGACTAATAAAAAGCCGATCGCTACAGCGCCAGATGCAAAGCCTATAGTAATATAAAAGCGTTGCGTTAGCCCAATTACTAAAACATCTAGAGGATCGACACCTAAATGAGAGTCGATAAAAAATTTTGCTCCTACGGAAAAACAAAGACATCCACACAGATACATAGCTATCTGCTGTCGATCTCCTACTCTAAAAAGTTTTTTCATTGTTACTGACTCTTGTGTGATAAGTAAATGCGTAAAAAAGCTGCATTTGCTAAATTTTTTAAAAATTACTAATAAAAAATAAAATTAACGACAATAAAGTTTTCAAGAATACTTTTCAATATAGCGATCGCAAAAATCTTTTACTTTAATCGAAATTTTTTTGTTGCCTTATTTGCAAGAAACAAAAAACTTAAAATCTGAAAGCTAAACGCTGAATGCTGAAAGCTATAACATAGAAATTATCTCGATCGCCTCTCTTGCAGGAGAACTAAATTAATGTCGGATAACTACAGCAACCACAGAAGTAAAGTCGTTACTCAAGGAAACCAACGTTCCCCAAATCGCGCTATGTTAAGGGCGGTGGGTTTTGGGGACGATGATTTTCTCAAACCAATTGTCGGTCTTGCTAACGGTTACAGTACTATTACTCCCTGCAACATGGGGATTAATACTCTTGCCCTACGCGCCGAATCAGCTTTAAAACAAGCGGGTGCAATGCCGCAAATGTTTGGGACAATTACTATCAGTGACGGGATTTCCATGGGTACTGAGGGAATGAAATATTCTCTAGTCTCTCGCGAAGTGATTGCCGACTCGATCGAAACTGCCTGTAACGGTCAAAGTATGGATGGAGTCCTCGCTATTGGCGGTTGCGATAAAAATATGCCTGGGGCAATGTTGGCGATCGCGCGCATGAATATCCCCGCTATCTTCGTTTATGGCGGTACGATTAAACCAGGACATTACAACGGTCGCGATTTAACCGTCGTCAGTTCTTTTGAAGCAGTCGGACAATACAGTGCGGGAAAAATTGACGATGCTGAATTAATGGCGATCGAACGCAATGCATGTCCTGGTGCTGGATCTTGTGGAGGTATGTTTACCGCTAATACTATGTCCTCTGCTTTTGAAGCGTTGGGTATGAGTTTGCCCTATTCTTCAACTATGGCAGCAGAAGATAGCGAAAAAGCAGATAGCACGGAAAAATCTGCTTTTGTTTTAGTTGAAGCCATTCGTCAGCAAATTTTACCGAGTCAAATTTTAACTCGTCAAGCTTTTGAAAATGCGCTTTCGGTAATTATGGCGGTCGGCGGTTCGACCAATGCTGTTTTACACATGCTGGCGATCGCCCACACCATCGGCGTACCCTTAACCATTGACGATTTTGAAACGATTCGTCAAAAAGTTCCCGTACTGTGTGACCTCAAACCCTCTGGTCGTTACGTTACCACTAATTTACATCAAGCTGGTGGTATTCCTCAAGTGATGAAAATGCTATTGGTTAATGGTTTGCTGCACCCAGATGCCCTGACCATTTCTGGTAAAACCATAGCGGAAATCTTAGCCGACGTACCAGATGCACCACCCAGCGACCAGGACGTAATTCGTCAATGGGACAATCCCCTGTACAAACAAGGACATTTAGCCATCTTAAAAGGCAATTTGGCTACAGAAGGGGCTGTTGCCAAAATTAGCGGTGTCAAAAATCCTAAAATTACTGGCCCTGCCAGAGTTTTCGAGTCGGAAGAAGCTTGTCTCGATGCCATTCTCGCAGGTAAAATTAAAGCTGGCGATATAGTTGTCGTCCGCTACGAAGGCCCTAAAGGCGGGCCGGGAATGCGAGAAATGCTAGCACCAACTTCAGCAATTATTGGCGCTGGTTTGGGTGATTCAGTGGGATTGATCACCGATGGACGTTTTTCTGGCGGTACTTATGGCATGGTCGTCGGTCATGTAGCACCCGAAGCAGCAGTAGGCGGCGCGATCGCGTTAGTTGAAGAAGGTGACAGCATTACCATTGATGCCAATACTAAATCACTTCAATTAAATGTATCCGAACAGGAATTAACCAAACGTCGCGCCAATTGGCAGCCACCAGTACCTCGTTATACCAAAGGTATTTTGGGTAAATATGCCAAGTTGGTATCTTCCAGTAGCCTCGGCGCTGTGACTGATTTAGATTTATTTTAAGGGCAACGGGCATTGGGTTAAGTTAAAAGTCGTAGAGACGCGAAATTGCTCCCTACGGGAGAGCTTCGCTTTCGCGTCTCTACAAAAGTCAAAAGTAATTATTTCTCCTCTGCTCCCCTGCCCCTCTGCCCCCCTGCCCCCCTGCCCCCCGCTCCTCTGCCCTAATCCCTATTCTCAATTTAATTGTTATCTTTTAATGTCTTTTCGGGAATTATAAGATTGCATACTCAGTTATCAGTGAACAGTTATCAATTGATAACTGCTCACTGATAACTGATTGATGAGTTATTTTTTATAATGTTTAAATAAAGATCGATCGGCAATATTTCTTTCTGTTAAAAAGCTCCTAAAGGAACTGTACGCTACTTTTTAAAATTTAAAATCTGTTTTTATAAATTAAGTATATAGAGAAAATAATCAACTTTATTTTCTTCCAAATTAAACCAACACTCGCTCCTTTAATTCAACTTAACAGTTACTGTTTGTGTCTCTATTAATTCCGTCTTTCCAAACCTTCTTTGAAGGAGAGAGAATTTGGAACTTGTAAAGCAAACAGTGAGCGCCCTCAATCCCTAGAAAATTAAAACAATCTGGATCTACTTAAGATGAACAATACATCTTTGCGAGAAAATATTAACGATAACAGCCAAAAAGTTCGCCACATTTTAGTAATTGAAGATCCAGAAATAAAACGAACTGTAACGCTTGATAGCGCCACTTATTCGGTCGGTCGTCATTCTAGTAATTCAATTATTCTTTCTTCCCAGAGAATTTCGCGCCAACATGCCACTTTACTGAGAAGGACTGACGTTCGCACCAATAGTTATTCTTATTGGATTCTCGATGGCGATCTCGATGGTAACAGAAGCAGAAATGGCATATTTATTAATGGTAAAAAGTGTTTGGTTCACGAACTAAAACATGGAGATATTGTTGAATTTGGAGCTGAAGTTAAAGCTAGATATCATATCATTTCAAATTACTCAGAAAAAATCGAAAATCTCGACGATTCTGACATAATTTCTAGACCGCAACGACAAGAAAAATTTGCAGGTGCGAAAGAGACAATAATTAGCGATCGCTCTGCTATTTCTAAAGAAACAGTTATAAGCGATCGCTTCAAGCAAGATCGAGAAACAGTAATCGTTCCCTACGAAGCTTTAGCTAAAAACCAAGATCCCGAACAAACTCGTTTAAATTCTTTTGCAGAATTAGACCCCAATCCAATCGTTGAAATCGATATTAACGGTCAAATTACCTATCGTAATTCTGCCGCACTTGTCAATTTTCAAAATCTCGATCGCCTCGGAATAGAACATCCCGTTATAGCAGGATTAATCGACAACGAACGCGAACGCAACGGTAATTTATTCGTTCGCGAAGTAACTGTTGACAAGAAAATATTTCGGCAAAATGTACATTATTTATCGGAAACTCAAGTAATTAGAAGTTACTTAGTCGATATAAGCGAACAACAACAACTGAAAACAGACCTGAAAAAAATACAGGGACGTTATACCCATTTACTCGCACAAATTAGCGAAGGCGTGGCGATCGTCGAACCTGTCAGCAAGCAGATTATCGAAGTTAATAATGCCTATTGCAAATTACTCGGTCAAGCGCGCAACGATTTGCAACAAATGACACTTAACGAAATTACTTTTGATGAAGAATTACTCGAACGCGAATGGCAAAGCGTTCTTAAAGATAAAAACGATTGTTCTAGAGAAATATCTCACCGTCGTATAGATAATTCTTTAGTTAAAGTGCATATGAGTTTGAGTCTGATTGGTATTGGTGGAGAAGAAGTCGTTTTTGTAGTAGTTCGCGATCTTACTCAACAAAAAATTTCCGAGGAAAAACTGCGTCGTCAGCTTTGTCACGATGAAGTGACAGGACTCCCCAACCAGGCTATGTTTAGCAAACAATTGACGACTGCGATCGCCCACGCCAAGAGACAAGATTTTTTGGTTGGCATCATGTTTCTAGAGTTAGATTACTATAAAAACTTGGCGACTAGTTTAGGCAATACTTTAGAAGACCGACTTTTAGAAAATTGTGCTGAAAGATTGAAAACTAGTTTGCGATCTGGCGATACGATTGGTTATTGGGGTGGCGATCGCTTTACGGTTTTAATGCCTCAAGTTAGTAGCGTTGAAGAAATTGCCAAAATTAGCCAAAGAATTTTAGATATTACCAAACAACCTTTTAAACTCGGCGAACATCAGTTAAACGTTAGAGTTAATATTGGCATTGCTATTTATCCTCAAGATGGCAAAGAACTAGACGTATTGCTTGACAATGCCGAACTCGCACTAGAACGAATTAAAGAAGAACAAAGAAATAACTATCAGTTTCACAGTCTCAGCATGCATAATCGTGCGGTGGAGACGATGGAATTGGAAAATTCTCTCTATTACGCATTAGAAAAAGACGAGTTTCTTTTACACTATCAACCCCAAGTAAATATCCATAGCGGCGAAGTCAAAGGAGTTGAAGCCCTACTTCGCTGGAAACATCCAGAATTGGGGGTGTTATTACCTGCTGAGTTTATGAACATAGCAGAACATACTGGTTCGATCGTGCCGATCGGTGAATGGGTACTCAAAACTGCTTGCGCTCAAAATAAATTATGGCAGCGTCAAGGGCTTTCTCCCGTCAAAGTATCGGTCAATCTCTCACCGCTTCAGTTTCAACAACCCAATCTTGCTTCTGTTGTAGAACGCATTTTAAATGAAACAGAATTGGAAGCTAGTTTGTTAGAGTTGGAAATTAAAATGGAAATTCTCATGCAAAATGTAGAGTTTGCCAAGGAAATTGTCCGAGATTTGCAGCTTCTAGGCGTTAATATCGCTGTAGATGATTTCGGGAGCGGTTTTTCTGCTTTTAGCTATAATTCACTCAAAGAACTTTCTTTAAACACTCTCAAAATCGATCGCTCGTTCGTTCAGCAATTAAAAGAAGAACCTCAAGATTTGGCGATCGTTTCGGCGGTAGTTACCCTCGGACGCGGTTTTAATCTTAGAATCGTTGCCGAAGGAGTAGAAACACAAGAACAGTTTGAAATTTTACGCAATCTCGATTGTGAAGAAATGCAAGGAAATTGGTTTAGTCGTCCTCTCGCCGCAGAGGACGCGGTTAAATTTTTGCCAGGTTCGGAAGCTTAACTTCTTTTATCGGCAATAGCAAACAATAGAGACGCGATCGATTCGCGTCTCTATTGTTTTGAATAACTTATTTATAGCACTACGCTTTATGGTTAGGACATTTTTAAATCTCGTAACCCATTTATAGCTTACTGTTGACGGTACGCCTGTTGACGGTACGCCTAGCGCGTAGCGCTATAAATGCTTAAGCTACTCGATCGCCCATAGCATTTTGCTGTTGTGAAGTTTGTCCTTCACCAATTTGTGCTTGAGAATCTTGTCCGTTGTTTTGTTGGCTTTGTCCGTTCAAACTGATGGTTACAACTCGATTCTTTTCTTCTTCTGCTTTTGGCAGTGTCAGACACAAAACACCGTTTTTGAAATCAGCTTGAACTCGATCGTTTTGAATTCTTGCTGGTAGAGGAATGATTCTTTGAAAGCTACCGTAACGAAATTCAGAACGATTAATTCCTTTTTCTTCGTGCTTAATTTCCGATTTACGTTCGCCTCGAATTGATACTGCTTCGGCTGTTACTTTGACATCGAGATCGCCAGGTTCGACACCTGGAATTTCGACTCTTAACTTAACTTGTTCGGGCGTTTCTTGAATTTCCGCAGCAGGAATAAAAGCCATTTCGTCGATCGCACGCCCTTCTAAAGGCGAATCATTATAAGTAATCATGCGATCGAATAGACGATTCATTTGTCGTTGCATGTTTTCCATTTCACGAAATGGTTCCCATCTTACTAAAGCCATAATTTTTACTCCAAATTTGTTCTGTCTTGAAATAAATTTTTGCGCTCTTTTCAGGCGCGATCGCTTTAATATTTTTAAACACACTAAAAAGAGTCTTCAAACTTTTTTTAGCTGCCCAACAATTCGATTTTTAACTCGCTGCGATCGAGCCAAAAAACATCGAGCGAATTGCTTTTAGAATCTCTTTAGTTTCACTTAACTTTTCTTCTTTTAATTTAAATCTTTGCAGGGGATTAGCATCATCTATCAAAAGTGGCAATCATAACTTACCTCAAACGAAAGATGTAAACTTTAGCTCTTTTTTTCAAACTTTAGTATCAATTACTACAATTTTCACTAAAAAAATAATCGTGCGATCTGCTTCGCAGTGCCTTCGGCAATCGCCACACTTTTTTCATAGCGATCGCTATACTATTTGAATAGAACAATTATTCACTTCAAAGAATTCTTGTCAATTTTTATGAATTTTTTGACTAGTCTCTTGCATTTAGCTGGTTCTGGCGCAACAGCTTACATTCTCGCCCGAAACCTACGCGATCCTCTCACTCGTCCCAACACTCTCGCAGGCTTTCAATTAGCCGAATCTGGTTCAGTTCCTTTTTTAGAAGCACTATCACAAAGAGCAAGCAAAGAAGGAGATAACTGGTTAGCCGAAAAACTTTCCATTCATGCGGCGGACGAATGTCGTCACGGTCAAATTTTTGCCCATGGACTAAAACAACTTGGCAAAGAAGTAATCGATTTTAAAAATCGAACTAATGACAAGTCGAAAGAAGACAAACGCAGTCCTTTTTTTGAATCTTATTTTGAAGGATATTCTCAAGAAGATTTCAAGCCAGAAAACATTGATTGGATTGTCTTTATGGGCAGCACCTATATTTTAGAATTGGATGCTAGTAAAGATTTTGCCAGAATGGCGAATGTTTTACCCGAAGACGAAGCGATCGATCGCAATCTTAAAAAAGGTATTTTAAGTATTGCAGCCGATGAAACCAGACACGCTACTTATCTGCGCGAGGCGATCGAACGTCGTCTTTCTATAAAAGAAGCTGAAACAATTATCGACCAGTGGCGAACTCGCAAAGTTAATGCTACTTGGGCAATGGTAGGTAACTTCATTCAAAAAGGCGGACAAACAAACAATTTCGTCCAAGATGGCGCGCCTAACGAAATAGATGAGACAGTACCAGAGTTAGCAGCAGTTTAATTTAAGGGAATAGGGAATAGGGAATAGGAACAGTTTTTCTGTCCTTTTCCTTTCTCTTTAAAAAGAAATAATGCATCAAATTTTTTAACAAGATCGCATCTAGCAAGCACAGTATGATGATCGAAGGAGAGTCAACTAAGCAGCGATGGCGACTATGAAAAGAAACGTCAAGCGCACTATTTTTCGAGTTGTTGGTGCTATATCTGGAACGGCTTTATTGATAGCATTTATTTTGGCGATCGAAACTTTTTTTGGTGCTGAAAAAGATTGTCGTCCCGCAGAAGCTTGGCTGATTTGTCAAATTAGAGAATCCGTACTCTTAAACCTTGTCGAGAGTTTTAGTATCTTGATGGCGGTGTTACTCTTTTTTCTAGAATCGCCCGATCGCAACAAACAAGCCCACTACGAAGCTTGGAAAGTAATTGACTCAGCTTATGGTTTGAAAAGCAGTTACGCCAGAATTCAAGCGCTACAGGATTTAAATGAAGATGGTGTCAGTTTAAATCGCTTGAATGCACCCGAAGCAGATTTAAAAGGTATTAATCTAGAAACAGCCGACCTCAGTAATTCTTATATGAGCGGTTGCGACCTCTCTCAAGCTAAATTAGAGAAGGCTAACTTGAGTCATGCCGAACTAGTTGAAAGTAATTTTACTAACAGCGATCTCAATAATGCTCGATTGACTGGAGCAAATTTGAGTTACGCTCATTTCATCGATGCCAATCTCTTCAACGCCGATTTAGTTGGTGCTAGTTTAATTGGTGCTAACTTTGTTGGTGCTAACCTCTCTCAAGCTTATCTTGGCGATACCGACCTCGGTTATGCCAAACTTAACGATGCTAACCTTCGTCACGCTAGACTGTTTGGCGTAAAAAATCTCACTCCAGAGCAAGTCAAAGCTGCCAAACATTGGGAAGATGCCATGTACGATGCTAGTTTTTGTCGAAAATTGGGGATTTAAAAAAAGTCAATTGAAATAAACTAAAACCATATATATTTAGTCGTCTTTAGACGACTTTTTGTATTAGGCAGCGATTGAAATCGCTGACGGTTGACGATCGTGGTGCGAGATCTGAGTGTAACTACAAATTTAGTTCTAGTTGTTGTATTTTAGCTTATTTGGAATCTTTCTTCTTGGCTTTCTTTCCTGTTATTTCCTGATTGGATCTTTCTGCTTTTATTCTTTCCAATAATACCGATGCTGGTTCATCGTTAGGATCTTGGGGTACGAGTTCGCCTCTAAATGCTTTGGCTAAGATGGATTGGTTTAGGGTTTCTAGGTTGGTTTCTGCTTGTTGGTATTGTTGTTCGATGTTGTCTGCTAGGTTGAAGAGAGATTCGATACGGCGGACTATTTCTTTTTGTTCTTCTATAGAAGGTAAAGAAACAGGGGTATTCATTACCGTATTTTGATTTATTTTTGGCATATTTCCTGCTGTTCCAGTAGCATTATCTTTAAAATACTGGCGAGTTTTTTTATTAGATAAAGAATAGTAAATAAATTTGTTATTTGTTTTGTTTCCATTAATTTGAATTTTCATAATGGTATCAGGATAAATAAAGTCCCCGAATTGACCAGTATAAATCGCAGCAGTACCAACATATTCCAAAGTATTACTTCGTTGAATTAATATATCTCCAGGTTTAAGCCATAAATAAGAATCTTGTTCAATCTCTTTATCTATATATTTAAAATGCTCTGGTTTAAATATTCCTGAAGTTGTTGCACTTAGAGAAAAACTTTTAACTTGAGTAGGATAATCGACCGCTTTAGGAGAATAACCATTTCTAGGTTTATCTTTAATAACATTGCCTAAAGTTGTATTTTCCCAAAATGTATTTATGTTTTGTTCGCGCCAGTTTTTAGTTAAATCGCCACGAAAAGCAGCAGCGAGGACGGATTGACGGAATTGGTTTAGGAGGGGTTTAATTTGTTTTAGTTGTTGTTTGGCGCGATCGCTTTTTGTTTGTAGGGCTTCTATTTTAGTGACGATGCGCTTTTGTTCGTTGAGGGGTGGTAGAGGAATTTTGAGACGGTTAAGATTTTTTTGATTTAATTTAGGTTGTGCTGAACCAGATATATAGGGCTTTAAATCAATTGTATTGATATAGCAGCTTAAATAAGCAAGAGGTATTAAATTGCCAAATACTTGAATAATATGTGCATGATTATTTACCCAAAATTTTCCGTGTGCTTCAAATGCAATTGGTGTTGAACGACTAATTAAATTAGCCCCATCTTCAGCAATTAACAAATATTGTCCATCGAATATATAGTCATCGATGTAATCTATAATTCCAGAAGCCCCGTAATAGGGAAATATACCCTGTCTAAGATTTCTATCTGAACTCTTTAATGGAATTCTTTCTCCATCATAGTTAATAGCTAATTCATTAAATTTAGTCCAACACCAATTTGACGGTAATTTGTTCAAATATCTTATCCTTCTTCTCTTTTAATTAAAACCTGTACGTATCTTTCATTAATTACGTAGCGTCATAATTATAACGAGGGAATTATGTTTCCCGTTTGATTTGTTGTCTTGGGTAGCCACACACCCACACCGCCAGAGTAGCCAGAGAATGAATTCTCTGTCTAAAACAGAAAATCCGTTAAAACGGATTAGGGTTTTAAGGTGGAGAATTGAATAGAGATGAGTGCGTAGACGTAGTCGAGTCGTAGACATCGCCGTTTTGTTTGAGTCATCTTGAGATGACTTTGTATATTAGGCAGCGATTTCAATCGCTGAGGGTCTAAATTTCTCACCATTCAACAACAAATATCTATTAATTAAAACCTGTACGTATCCTTCATTTATTCCGTAGCGTCACAATTATAGCGAGGGAATTAGGTTTCCCGTTTGATTTGTTGTCTTGGGTAGGCACACAGCCAGATAAACAGAGAATGAATTCTCTGTCTGAAATAGAAAATCCGTTGAAACGGATTGGGGGTTGAGGGTGGGGAATTGAATAGAGGTTTATTGCGATCGCCGTTTTGTTTTAGTCATCTTGAGATGACTTTGTATATGAGGCAGCGATTTCAATCGCTGACGGTAGATGACAATCGGGTAAGATTTGAGATATCCAGAGAATGAATTCTCTGTCTAAAACAGAAAATCCGTTAAAACGGATTATGGTTTTAAGGTGGGGCATTAAATACATATGAGTGCGTAGACACAAGGAGTGTCGTAGACATCGCTGTTTTGTTTGAGTCATCTTAAGATGACTTTGTATATGAGGCAGCGATTGAAATCGCTGACGGTATTGCGGTTGGAAAAACCAATTGAGCCGATCGCCAGATCGATCGAGCAAATTCAATTAAGATTTATGAGGTTTAGGCGGATCGTCGTTGCGATCGATTTGTTCCAACATTGCGATCGCGGTATTTTGTTGATGATGTATTTTTTGATGTCGAACGTAAGCGATCGCCTCATCTAATTGTTTACCACCCAAAGAAAAAACGCCATAACCTTCTTGCCAAGCAAATTGAGGAGAATCGGGGAAATTTTGATTTAGGTAATGGGAACTACTACCCTTAATATGTTTGACAAATTCCGCTATGGATAATTTGGGTGGAATGGAAACAATTACATGAATATGATTTTCTGTACCGTCGATCGCATGAATAATACAATTAAGAGAATCAGCTTTACTAACAATGTACGAATAAAGTCTAGCTTCACGCTTGCGATCGATTAATGGTTCTCTATTTTTCGTTCCCCAAACCAAATGATAATACAAACGCCACAAAGCCATATTAATTTCTCGATCGCGTAGACACAAGGAGTGTCGTAGACATCTCTGTTTTGTTTCAGTCATCTTGAGATGACTTTGTATATTAGCTAGCGATTTCGATCGCTGACGGACTTAATTCAATTCAGGTACATTTTTTGATTCATAACTTTCAATTAATAAACCAATAATTTCCATCAAAGAAGCCAAAGGATGTGATTCATCTTCTCCCACTTCATCAATCAAATCATCAAGTAAATTAACTAACTTTTGATATTCTGTTTCCGTGTGAGGAACAAAAAGAGTATCATTCAGATTCGACCAAGCTTTAATTGTTTCATCAATGTCGATCGTAGGCATTTTAATTTTCTGATTCTAACAACTCGGTTAAAGCTTCCATCTCTTCCATCGCTGTTTGCAGTCTCAACATAATTTCTGCTGCTATCTCATCGGGTTCGGGTAAATCGTCTGCATTCTGTAAACTCTCATCCCGCAACCATGAAATATCTAAATTCTCTCCCCGTTTGGCAATCTCTTCCCGACTAAAACATCTAAACCGCCCTTCTTCTCCTAAATCCTGACGAGGACACCTGCCGTTAGGATCGTTCCCAAAACACCCCTCAAAATCGGCAAAATGTTTTTTCGTTAAAGGTGTACGCTTACCAAAAGAAGGCATATTAGTTCGCAAGTCATAGAACCAAACTTCTTTAGTATTGCCTTTCTCTGTCGTACCTCTTTGGAAAAACAGCACGTTAGTTTTAACCCCTGGGGCGTAGAAAATACCCGTCGGCAAACGTAAGATCGTATGGAGGTTGCATTTATCCATCAAGTCAGCCCGAATATTACGCCCCTGTCCGTCTTCAAACAAAACATTATCGGGTAATACAACCGCCGCCCTACCTTCTGGCAGTAATCCTCGATAGATATGTTCTAAAAAAGCCAACTGTTTGTTAGAGGTTTGGTAAGTAAAATCATCTCTAGTCGGTTTACCACCACCTTTTTTAGTACCAAATGGCGGATTGGTAATAATAACATTAGCTTTGGGTAATCTCTGTCCGTCTGCTGAAAGGGTATCACCCAAACCTACTTCCCCTTCAATGCCGTGTAACATCATATTCATCAGTAACAACCGATGGGCATCTTGTACCAATTCAATCCCATAAAACGCCCGATCTCTTTGAAAATCTTGGTCGGCTTCTGATAAGTCAAATAAATTGTCTGTCTGCTGTTTGATATAGCGATCGGCAGCAATAAAAAAACCTCCCGTACCTGCTGCGGGATCTTGGATTAATTCCCCTGGTTGCGGTTTAATTAGACTTACCATGCAGTCAATCAAGGGACGAGGTGTAAAATATTGACCCGCACCAGATTTCTTTTCACTGGCATTCTTTTCTAAAAGCCCTTCATACAAATCCCCCAAACCTTCTTCTTTGGCTGAATACCAATCGAGAGAATCAATGGTAGTCACCAATTTAGCAATGATACGGGGTTGTTTGAGTGCGGTTTGAGCATTAGCAAAGATAGCCTGTACTCTAGAGTTAGATGATTGGGAACCAAGTTTTAATAGTAACTCGCGATAAAAGGTAAGTTGTTCGATACCTTCTTTGTTAACTAAATCGTTCCACCGATATTCTTCTGGTAGTATTGCTTCTTTGCCCGTCTCCTGCATCATTTTGAGAAACAGAAGATAGGTTAACTCAGTCACATACTGTAGTAATTCCATCATCTCGCAGTACATCGCAAAGACTCCAGAGTTTAGCAACAATATCGGTAGTAGCGTTCATTCAATCTCGGTTTTAGTAAGCACTCAGACAGGCTAACATTATATCGATCGAAGTTTTAGAATGAGAAAAAAATCCTAAATTTCTTTAACCGTCAATTATTAACCCGTCGGTCATTAACCCGTCAGCGATTGAAATCGCTGCCTAATATATAAAGTCATTTGAAAATGACTAAATTTTATTTTGAATTTTTTTTTATTTGTTATTAGCTAATAATTTATGAATGGAAATGCGAAATTTATGAATAGTTAGTCCATTTCAATGGACTTAATGTTTGAGATAGGGAATTAATTCCCTAGCGTGCTGACAATTTTGGTTAAACCAAAAACTTTTACTATTATCATTAACCCGTCAGCGATTGAAATCGCTGCCTAATATATAAAGTCATTTGAAAATGACTAAATTTTATCTTGAAATCTTTTTGTAATTGGTTATTAGCTAATGACTAATAAAGAGAAATAAAAAAGTAATAAATAGTTAGTCCATTTCAATGAACTTTATATATGAGACAGGGAATTAATTCCCTGTCTGGCTGACAATTTTGGTTAAACCAAAAACTTTTACTATTATCATTAACCCGTCAGCTATTAATCCGTCAACGATTGAAATCGCTGCCTAATATATAAAGTCATCTAAAGATGA
>JBOFLQ010000038.1:0-27583 GCA_051657945.1 Xenococcaceae cyanobacterium
CTACCGCGATCGAAATTTAAAATCGAACCATTAATTGTTGCTTCCGAACTAATGGTTTGTGGCGATACATTACCAAAGGTTAATTGTTGCATCAAGCGATCGCCCTGACGTTCTATTTTTAAATGAGTCGAATAAACATTTGGATTTCTCCAGTCTGGATACATAGTTGTCGCTTCTCCTTTCCATTCTCCCAACAGGCGATCGACAGTTAAATGAGGTTGTTCGGGTGCGTCGCTTCCTACTAATTGTTCGCGAATGACAGTCAAGCGATCGAATTTTCCTTCTTCAAATAGTTGCACCATCCGCAAGCGGCGATCGCCTTCTATTAAACCAAGTTCCGCACCAAATTGACTGTAGGGTGAATATTGTAGTGCGCCCTGACAAAAAGCCCCATTTTCAAAAAAACGAGTACTCGAGTTTAAAGAAGTATGAGTGTAGTCTAGCACTAAATCTTTGGGCGGTTGGTCAACTGGCAAATAGCGAACGACTTGACGGACGTTTTTATTCTCGTTGCTACTTGCAAAAGAAACTATTGTTGGCGTATCTTCTAATTCTTGTCCTTGAATGGAAAAAAGAGTAAACGAACCCCGCCATTCTCCCAAATTTTTTAAAAAATATTCCCACTGAGATGAAATAGTCATAGTATCTATCTCTTAAAAATTAAATTACTTTAAAGTATTATTATTGAATACTTTAACGCTAAATTTGCGCTCAGTTTTTAGATTAGTAAGAAAAAAAGTTCGCACAATTAGCTACTGAGAATTAAATTTTTCAATTAAAACAATCGCTCGATGCTAATAATTATAATTTTAAGCGCTAGCGCTTTCAGATTGTTTTAATAAAATCCAAAGTGCGTGAATTACACCAGGAAGCCAACCAATTACTGTCAGGAAAATATTAATAATGAAAGCCGTGCCAAATCCTCATAAATATACCCAAGCGAGGCAAAAATATAGATAAGAGAATTTGTGTTAATTTCATTTCTTTTACCAATTTTATTATTTATTTTTTCGATTGATTTTTAACACGATGCGCTTAATTTTAATAATATTGCGATCGAAAATGTTGCCGAACAATTTTAAATATTATTTAATTATTTTTGGTTTGAAAAGAGTTTTAAACGAGCGAATTTTAGTTAACATAAAAATAGAAAACATCAAAACGACAAGAAATTTAAGTTAAAAGCGAGAAAAAAATGCTAGGAATATTCTTATCTACTTTAGCTACTGCACTTAGCTTACTCGTTGTAAATATAATTTTTCCAGGCGTAGATTTGCAATCTTTTCCTGTGGCTATGGTGGCAGGATTGGCGATCGGCGCGATTAATGGCTCGATTAAACCAATTTTATCTTTGCTATCTCTGCCAATTACAATTTTAAGCTTAGGTACATTTTCTCTAGTAGTCAGTGGATTCTGTTTTTGGCTGGCTTCTGCGATCGTCCCAGGCTTTACAGTCAAAGGTTTAATAGCTTTTATCTTCGCCCCGATAATTTTATCTTTCGTCAATACATTGTTAAATAAATATTTAATCGAGAGGTATCCGCAGCTTTCAACCGATAAAACTATTAAGTAGTTAATAGCGTTAACTTAGAAATAAATTGGAGCAGGCGCACTATCTGCTCTTTTTTTTTCTTAGCGCAGGGAGTAGGGATTAAGGGATTAGCGACTAACTTAATGCTAATTGCGATCGCAATTAATTAACTTTCCATCTTCGAGTTCGATAATGCGATCGGCAACGTCTAAAATTCTGTTATCATGAGTAGCTATCAAGATTGTACATCCCTGGTCTTTTGCCAAGCGCTGCATAATATCTACAACATCATGACCAGATTTACTATCTAAAGCAGCAGTTGGTTCGTCTGCCAAAACCATTTTAGGGTGACTCACTAAAGCCCGTGCGATTGCGTAGCACTCCCTACGGGAGATCGCGACTCTTTGTTTTTGTCCGCCAGATAAATTATGGGGATGGTAATTAATATGTTCTCCCAAACCAACCGCTTCCAACATGGCGATCGATCTATGCTTGGCTTCTTGTTGAGAAATGTCTGAATGCAATTCGATCGACATTTGTACGTTTTGTCTTGCTGTCAAACACTCTAAAAGGTTATGTGCCTGAAAAATATAACCAATATTTTTTCTAGTATTTACTAATTTATTTTTTCTCGCGCCTACTAATTCTTCATTAAATACTTTAATGCTTCCAGTTTGTGCCGATTGCCCAAAGGGCACGCTAGGCGAACGCAATCCACCCATTAAAGTTAATAAGGTAGTTTTTCCCGATCCAGAAGGGCCTTTCATAATTACAACCTCTCCTGAATATAGAGTAAGACTAACATCAAATAAAATTTGTTTTTTTAAATTACCTTCACCAAAAAAGTGACCTAAATTTTTGATTTCAACGACTGGATAGTTCATAGTTCATAGTTCATTGCTAAGTACTAATTGTCGATAACTAACTTTAAAAAATATCTGCTGGATCGGCGGCACTAAGTTTTTTGACTGCAACTACCCCCGAAACACAACACATAATTACAGTAAGAATTAATACTTGTGCAGCACGAGTAGCAGTCATAGCGATCGGTAAATTGGTTGCACCTGCTGTTAGGGTATATAAAATACTTGCTACTCCCAATCCAGGCAGAAAACCAATAAAAGCTAGAATTAATGCTTCTTGAAATACCACAAAAACAAAATATTTATCTTTGTATCCCATTGCTTTTAAGGTTGCATATTCGGGTAAATGGTCGTTGACATCGGTGTAAAGAATTTGATAAACAATGACGATGCCAACAATAAAACCCATCGCCGCACCTAAAGTAAAAATAAAGCCGATCGCAGTACCGGTTTCCCAATATGTAATTTCGTGTTGAATAAATTCTTCGCGAGAAAAAACAGTAACGTCTTTCGGTAATTTATTCTTTAATTCTTTTAAAACAATTGCCGAATCTGCATCTGGTTTAACATGAATAATACCAATATCAATTAATCCTTTTTTTCGCCCAGAAAAAATACGAATAAAATTTAAATCGCTAGTAATAACGTTACCATCTGCGGAAAAAGATACACCGATCGAAAATAATCCACCAACTTTAATTCGTCGAGAAGATAATTCCGTTTCTATTTTTTTTCCTGTATTAAATTCCGTGGCGATCGAACCAAATTCTGGACGAGATTTAGCATCAAATAACACCACATCTTGCAGTTTTAATTTTGAAATATTTTGCTTGACTTCAGACAATTTAAATACTTTATCTTCAGGATTAAATCCCAAGACAAGAATATTACGGGTAGCGCGAGTCTCTGGATTTTTCCAAAAAGCCAAGCCTACATAAACAGGATTGACTGAATCGACTCCCTTAACAGCAAGCGATTCGTATAACCTTCTTTGCGAAAATTGTTTGGTAGCAAAAAGCGCGTCAGACTGAGGATTCATCAAAAAAATATCACCTTCAAGATTATGATGAACGGTGACGCTACTCTGAAACAGAGCATTCTGAAATCCTAGCTGCATAAACATCAACATATCGGCAAAACTAATACCAGCTAAAGCAACCAGCAAACGAATTTTATCGTGAGTTAATTGCAACCAAGGTAAGGGAATTTTCATAAAATGGCAGGGAACGGGCATTGGACTAAGTCAAAAGTCACGCATTCAAAAGTAATAATCCTCTTTACCTTTCCACACTCTTTACACTCGCCATAACCTAACCCCTAACCCCTAACCCCTAATCCCTAACCCCTTTTAATTGTTGGGTTGAATTTTGACAGTTACTTTGGAATAAGTTAAACCAGAGACGACTTTGCTATCTTCTGGATCGAGCAAAATTTTTACTTCTACTACTCTGGTATCGACATCAGCAGCAGGATCGGTATTGAGTACGTCATTTTTACCAATTTTTAAGCCAATTTGAGAGACAGTACCTTGTAATTGTCGGGCAAAAGAACCAGTTTCACTGACAACCTCTGCTTTTTGTCCGATTCTGACTTTACCAATATCGCTTTCATAAACCTCGGCAACTACCATCATGCGATCGGTTTGTCCCAATTCAGCAAAACCATCATCTTGCTTGACCATTTCCCCAGGACGAGCTTTTATTTTGATGATTTGACCGTCAAAAGGCGCTTTGATGTAAGTTAGCTGTAAGTCTTGTTCTGCTTGTTTTAACGAGGCGATCGCTTTGCTCAATTCTGCTTGTGCTTTATTGATATCGACAGGACGTATTTCGGCAATTTTATTTAAATTAGCCGTCGCTTCTTGAATTTGTTGCGTAAGAGTATCTACCGTTTTGTTATAATTAGCTTGTGCTTCAATGACCCTTTTTTTGGCAGTTTCTAAAGTCGTCTTACGCCGATCTAATTCAGAAGCAGATGTCGCACCACTTTCAGCTAGCTGTCGATAACGATTGTATTCAATTTCTGAGTTGGCAAGTTCGGCTTTAAAGCGATCGATCGTCGCTGTTTGTTCTTCTTTGGTTCGGTTTAATTCAGCTTGCCAGCGTTGAATTTGTGCTTGTTGCGCCCTAATTTCGCCCGTTTTTGCTCCTGCTTGGACGATCGCTAAATTGGCTTGGGCTACACTGACATCTTCTTTGGCAACATCTACCGCCGCTTGTTTGATGGGTTCGTTATCTAAAAGCGCGATCGTTTGATTTGTTTTAACTTCATCGCCCTCGTCAAAAAATAATCGAGCAATTTTTGCTCCTCCTAAATCTGGTGGAGGTGACAAAGAAATTACTTCACCCCTAGGTTCTAATCTTCCTAGCGCCGTTACCAGGTTAGTTGGTTGAGTCGGTTGAGATGAAACTTCTTTTTGGGCAGTAAGATTGGAATTTTTGTTTGAAGTGGCATTAATCGCATAATAACCAGCCGCAGCAGTAATAATTAGACCGATCGCCGATACAGCTATTATCGAACGTTTGTTCGGATTTAAGATAAATTCAATTTTCGATCTGTGTTCGTCACCCATGATTACTCTACCAGGCGTAATTACTAAATTAAGTTTTTTCAATTCAAAAGCTCGATTCAGATTTCAAGCCAAGCGCAATGTTTTTGAGGAGAGTAGTAATTTATTTCACTTTTTAGTAACAAATAAAACTTAAAAATACCTTACAAGATTTTAAGCCAAAAGTTTTAAACTAAACTGTACGGTTTAGAATTACCAACAAGAATAGACCGTGCAGTTTGACAATGTCAACTAACTTTAACTCGATCGATAAACAGAAGCTTCTTATTCTCTATTTCAGAGTAATCCACTTGCGGATTGCCCCTACTCCCTATCCCCTATCCCCTAACCCCTACTCCCTACTCCCTACTCCCTCTTTTATTTTTGCTTCATCTGTCGATCGCGCTGGATCTCGTTCGATCGCATCTAAAATTTCTAATAATTCTCTCTCAAAACTTACTTGAGCGCGATTAGTTCTGCCACCAATGTAAAAACTATCGCCTTGTTGCAGGGCCCAAATTTGCGAGTGAGAAACGTAACTCATCATCACTCCCAACATCAACAAACCAAAACCAGCATAAACTAAAGGTACGCCTGGATCGGCTTTAATTTGTAAGCCAGTCGAACCCATTAAATCGATAATTTTAAGTTTAACACCATTAATCTCAATACTTTGACCGACTCTGACCGCACTGACTAATTTACCAGTCATATCGTAAACTAATACAGTACCCTGTAAATCCTTTGCCAACAGAGAAACGCCTTCGCTCATATCTGGTTTGGTAGGAATCCAAGTTCCCCAAAGCTTTCCAGGCACATTTAATTGAGCCATAGGAAGCTGAAAAATGGGACTGTTATTTAATTGAACTCTAACCGCACCGATCGACCAACTAGTTTGATAAAAAGTTACACCACCGTAGCGTAGGGGTTTGTTGACATATATGGTTTTGCGTTTTAATTCCTCGCCGCGATCGTCAACTACTGAGAGATCCGAATAAAATTGATCGATATCGCCTCCAGGAGTATAATCAATCCAGAAGCGATTTACTTTAACAGACAAATCTTGAGAAGATTGTGCCGATGCCAAAGGGCCAGCACTAAAGATATTTTGAATTTTAAAGGTATCGCCGCTTAAAACCATTTCTTGAGCTAGAAAGCCCGTTAAAGCGCCCCAAATCGAGCCAACTAAGACAATTAGCATGGCGGCATGAACGATAATTGGCCCGATTTTTCCAGCAATTCCTTTTCTAGAATATAAAGCATCGCCTTCTTGAAAAATGCGATAACCTTTTTTTTCCAACAGAGGTGTTACAGAAGCAATCGAACCAGTTGATAATTCTGCACTGAGGGCGAGTTTTTCAAATTGACCGGGGCGATCGAAAAATTTCCAATTGCGAGCAACTTTAAGGGCAGGAAATTGACGGGTAAAAGTACAAGCTGTCAAACTGCTGCCAAAAAGTATTAATAAAGATAAATACCACCAAGTACTGTAAACGTGATTTAAACCTAACAGTAAAATTATTTTCCAACTAAGAAAACCAAACAAAGCAGGATCTTCTGGATAATTTTGTTGATAAAAATTAAGAGATTCGCCTTGTTCGATAACAGTTCCACTAACACTAAAAACAGCAATTATTAAGAGTAGAACGATCGCTAAACGTAAATCGGCGATCGTTCTAATTAGTTTTTTAAAACCGAATGTATTTGTCATTGAAGAGGGAGTAGGGATTAGGGATTAGAAATTAGGGATTAGGGATTAGAAATTAGGGATTAGGGATTAGAAATTAGGGGAAAAGTATTTTATTGCTTATTCACAGCGAACCCTAGCCTCTAGCCCCTAGCCCCTAGCCCCTACTCTTAAATTGGTAGGCGCGATAATAAAGAAAAAATACCAAATCCTAACAATAAAGCACCACTTAAAGAATTAATCCAACCCGACCAACGGCGGAATTCTAGTAATTTTTTAATAGTAGCGGTAAACGTTCCTGCTAAAATTAGAGGGGCGACATAACCCATGGTGTAGGCGAGTAGTAATCCCGCGCCGACTGCTATATTTTGTGTCGTTGCTACCCAAGCTAGCAAAGTTGCTAAAACTGGAGTGCTGCAAGGAGAAGCAACTAAACCATAAGTCAAGCCGAGTAGATACGATCGCAATCCTTTGGGTAATTCCTCGTTAATCCAATCGCTAGCACCCAAAGAAGGGAAGTTTAAAGGTAGTATTTCTAGTAAGTTTAATCCCATCGCGATCGCGACGAGACTGACAAAAATAGGCAAGCCAAAACCTACTTGTCCGTAAATTTTCCCAACAGAGGCAGCAATAATTCCCAATCCTGCCAAAGTTGTCGCCAAACCAAGCGAAAACCAAGTAGACTGTACCGCAGCTTGCAGTCTTCCTTTTGATTCGTAGCCCCCAATATAGCCAATAGTAAGCGGCAGCATCGACAGCATACACGGGGTTAAACTGGTCAATAAACCAGCCAAAAAAATCATTAAGAAACTAAACAAACTTAAATGAGTTAACTGATTGGCAACTAAATTGTTGCTCCATTGTTCGAGGTAGTATAACTGTGTTTGCCAAGAATCAAACATTAAATTCTGAATTAAAATTAAATATTTGTAAAAGTTAATTACGATCGCATTTTAACAAAATAAGTTATAACCTTTGTTATTTAAGAAATTCAAGAATATACTTTTGGTATTTTCTTCGGTTAATTAAAACCGAGGCTAAAATCATAGGCAAATATTTTTGTGCCACTTCGAGCAGTTCATGTCTAATACCTTTGCGAGCGAACCTCTGGGTTTAGTGTTACAAAAAGCCGACTTAATTTCGGCAGAACAGATAGATATAGCATTATCGGCTCAAAAAAAAGCAGATAAGCGAAAAATTGGCGAAATATTGGCAGATAAAGGCTGGATAAAACAAGAAACAGCCGATTTTTTTGCACAAAGTTGGCCAAATTTATTCGATCGCGAACAGTTGCAGCCGATCGGACAATATTTAAAAGCAGCAGCTTTATTAAACGAAGAACAGATCGAAAATATTCTCGCCCAGCAACAATTAACGGGAGATAAATTTGGCGCGATCGCTGTAATTAAGGGTTGGTTGCGGCAATCTACGATTAACTTTTTTATCGATAATCTAGATCTTTTGCGCCAGTGGCATTTAGAAAAAAATTCTTTGCTCGAAAAAGGAATTACAACTGGCGAATCCAAACAGTTGTTGAATTTACACAAAAGCCTGCTCGAAGATAAACAGTGCGATCCGATGTTGCTTCTGCAACTTTACAGGGAAGTTTGGCAGCAAGGAAGCATTCTCGCCACTGATTCGCTAGTAGAATTAGAACTTATCAAAATTGGTTTAATTGTCAAACAAAACGAGCGCTTAAAAGTAGCTCGATCGATTTATCAATCTGTTTTTGACTCACATTGGGTCGATCGAGAACTAGCTCGCTTGCAACCTTACGGTAAAATTAGACTAAAGTTGCTCAATCTAGAGCAAAAAGCCAGCTTACCATATAAATTACTGACTGAAATTCACTACTGGACTGGAAACGAACCTTTTTTAACGCAAAAACTTTGTCAGTTAATTAACGAAGAACAAATTTTTCTTCCCGTTGGCGAAGAAACAGCTCATATCGAAGAATTAGTCCAGACTCGCATTGTCGATAACTGGCAGGAGCAAGTAGCCGCAGAGCATTTGTTTCAAATTCAAGATAACTTGCTCGATAATCATAAACATCATCCCGTCATTTTGCTCAAACTCTACAAGCAAATTTGGCAGCAGGGAGAAATACCAGTTCAACATTCTTCTACAGAAGCAGAATTAATCGAGATCGGGTTAATTGTCAAACAACAAGGCAAACTTAAAGTTGCCAATCGCATTTATCAATCAGTTTTCAATCAAGGCTGGATTGCCGAGCAACTAGCACAACTAACCGATAGTTCGATGAACGAGCGCGATCGCTTTGTGCCTGTGCAGGGCAATCGTCACCACCAGACGGCAGCAAAAAACCCAATTCTGACAATTCCGCCAACTATCCAAAAACACAAAAAAATAGTTCCTGTCTGGATTTGGTTCTCTTTAATAATTTTAGTTTTGATACCTAGTTTGTTTGCATTTGCTTACACTCTCTTTCTAAAAAGTTCTGAGAAAAAAGCTTTTCGACAAGGAAACGAATTGCTTGTCAAAGGAGAGTACCAACAAGCACTAGATAAATACGACCAAGTTTTACGCATTGATGCCAACTATGTCGAAGCATGGACTAATCGAGGTTACGCTTTTGCTGGCTTGCAAAAATACGCTCAAATGCATGCATCTTGCTCTTCAGCAACAGCGATCGAACCCGAAGATGTCTATGCCTGGAATTGTCAGGGAGAAGCTCTTTACAACCTAAAAAGATACCAAGATGCATTAGCTGCATTCGATCGCGCTATTGCGATCGACAGCTTCGATCCTGCTTTTTGGATTAATAAAAGTGATGCTTTAGTTTCTCTGACGCAACATAAAGAAGCGTTAGTTGCCATCGATCGAGCAATTCAGTTATTAGAAGCGAAAAAACAATCCGATGGACTCGACAAAGTTAAAGGCGAATTAACTACAGCTTGGAGCTACAAAGGCAAGGCTTTACTAACAAACAAGCAATACCAAGAAGCTTTAGAGGCATACGATCGAGCATTAACTTATTCTCCCGAACATTTAACTGCTTTGCAAGGAAAAGGTCAAGCTTTGATGTATCTCAAGCAATACCAAGAAGCTCAAATTGAGTTCAATCGCATTTTGGCAAAAGAAAAAATTGCAGATACGCAAAAAGCTGCAACTCTGTTTTATCAAGGTGTCAATTTTTGTCGCGCCCAGAATTTTTCTGAGGCGATCGCCGCTTTCGATCGCGCATTGGCAGTAAAACCCGATTACCAAGAAGCAATAACTAACAAAGCTAGTTGTCAAAGTGTTTCACGTAGGGAGTAGGGAATAGGGGATAGGGAGTAGGGGCAATGCCTTGTGGAGGACTGAATTCAGAGGTTTCACGGACTTCAAGCTTGCGGAGGAAACCACAGCAAACAGTCCTCCTCCGAATACAAAAGTCCGTCTTGCCCTGAAATATTTAACAGATAACAATAAAATTTTTTAAATTAATGTTGTGTCATGACGTTCTATGGAACGTCTTTACTTTTACAAACATTTTTTAATTACAGCTAAAAATCTATTTTAATTGCTTCGTACCTTTGCCTCTATTGCAATCGATACATAAAGTTTGCAAGTTACTGAGGTCATTACTACCACCTTTAGAAAAAGGAATAATATGGTCTACTTCTAACTGGATCGATTTACTATTTTGAGATTTGATTTTTTATCTGGACTCTCTCCTCAAGTAAAAGCGACACTTAAAAATAAAGATCGTCGAAATCAAAATCAACTAACTTATCCATCTTCAGCATTAAAAGCAGAGACTCAGACAATAGACTCAGAACCATTGAACTTTACTCAAATTATCCCAAGGATCTTCACCACAGCGAATAAATTTTCCATCTTCTCGGATACAGTCGGTAAACCCGTTAGCACCCCAATTATAACTTCGTCCAAGGTAAGCTCCTTTGAAATTAACTCTGACAAACGCACAACCCACTGGAGTCGCAGCTCGAACTCGCTTCATGTTACAGTCAATAACGAGCATGCTATCGAGCCTACATTGGAACAGTCGAGCATCACGGAAATCACAAAAGGAAAAACGGCAACCAGTCAAGTCGCACTGAGTCCAGTTAATATTTCGCAAGTTAACGTGAATCCATTGGGAGACGTAGCTGATAGTACCACAGGATTTAAATTGGACTCCGTGCAAAGTAGTTCCGCTCAAGTCAGTATGCAGCCAATTGAGAGCAGAGAAATCTCTTTCGCCGTGCCGATACCTTCTGAGCAATTCTTCTCTCTCCATAACTCAACACCTCAAATAATTTCTGCCATTCTCCAAGTATTAGAATTTGACACAACTCACAAAATTCATTACATTACAAATCTTGACAAAACTTAGCTTCAAAACTCATTATTGCCGTACTCTATCTAAATGTCAGGTATTAACAAACTCCTGACTTTTGACTTCTGTACAGACGCGAAATTTCGCGTCTCTACGACTTCTGACTTCTGACTTTCTATGACCATCGCCTCTCACCAAAAAGCTAAAGCCCTAAAACCTGGTAGCCGTCGTCCTGCTAAAGAATTGTGCAGCGAATGCGGACTATGCGATACTTATTATATACACTACGTTAAAGAAGCCTGTGCTTTTCTCAATCAACAGATTGCCGAATTAGAAGCAGAAGCACACGGACGCAGCCGTAATTTAGAAGAAGAAAACGATGTTTACTTTGGCGTGCATCAAGAAATGATGATGGCGCGCAAGCAACAACCGATCGAAGGCGCGCAATGGACGGGAATTGTCAGTACGATCGCCTGTGAAATGTTGAATCGAGGTATGGTAGAAGGAGTTGTCTGCGTTCAAAATACTAAAGAAGATCGCTTTCAACCGATGCCAGTTATCGCCCGCACACCTGAAGAAGTATTGGCAGCGCGGGTAAATAAACCTACTCTTTCCCCCAATCTTTCCGTCTTAGAACAAATCGAACAGTCGGGAATGAAACGCTTGTTAGTTATTGGCGTGGGCTGTCAAATTCAAGCATTAAGGGCAGTCGAACAAGAATTGGGTTTAGAAAAACTCTACGTTTTGGGTACTCCCTGCGTCGATAACGTTACTCGTGCGGGATTGCAAAAATTTCTAGAAACTACCAGTCGATCGCCCGATACGGTGGTGCATTATGAATTCATGCAAGATTTTCGCGTTCATTTTAAACACGAAGACGGTTCGATCGAAAAAGTTCCTTTCTTTGGTTTAAAAACCAACCAACTCAAAGATGTATTCGCACCTTCTTGTATGAGTTGTTTTGATTATGTCAACTCGTTGGCGGATTTAGTAGTCGGTTATATGGGGGCAACCTTTGGCTGGCAATGGATTGTCGTCCGCAATGAAACGGGAAAAGAAATGCTGGATTTGGTAAAAGCACAAATCGATACCCAGCCTGTTATTTCTGTTGGCGATCGCAAACAAGCCGTACAACAGAGTATTCCCGCCTATGATAAAGCCGTTACTCTACCAATGTGGGCAGCCAAAATGATGGGAGTAGTAATTGAAAAAATTGGCCCTAAAGGTTTAGAATATGCTCGTTTTTCGATCGATTCTCATTTTACGCGCAATTATTTATACGTTAAGCGCAATCACTCAGAAAAACTAGAAGCTCATGTTCCAGATTATGCCAAAAAAATTGTGGGACAATATAAATTACCCGAGTGATAGAAGAAAGAAGCGGTAGTTGATAGAGACGCGCAAATGTCACAATGAAAAATATCTTAAAAAATCATTGTTGACATAGTCATGCCAGACTCCCTCACCTATCTCAGCGGTAACGAAATTAGAGAAAAATTCCTCAACTTTTTTCGAGAACGACAGCATCAAGTATTACCCAGCGCTTCTTTAGTACCAGAAGATCCTACCGTACTGCTTACTATTGCGGGAATGCTACCATTTAAACCGATCTTTCTCGGTCAAAGAAAAGCTGAATTTCCTCGCGCGACAACTTCTCAAAAATGTATCCGCACCAACGATATTGAAAATGTCGGACGTACCGCCAGACACCATACATTCTTTGAAATGTTGGGCAATTTTAGCTTTGGCGATTATTTTAAAGAAGTTGCGATCGCTTATGCTTGGGAACTTTCAACCAAAGTTTTTGGACTGCCTCCAGAAAGAGTCATAGTCAGCGTCTTTGAAGAAGACGATGAAGCTTTTGCGATCTGGAGAGATAAACTCGGCATACCCGCTCATCGTATCGTTCGCATGGGTAAAGATGATAACTTTTGGGTTTCTGGCCCTACTGGCCCATGTGGCCCATGTTCTGAATTATATTACGATTTTCATCCAGAATTGGGAGATGACAAGATCGATTTAGAAGATGATTCCAGGTTTATTGAATTTTATAACCTGGTTTTCATGCAGTACAATCGTGACGTAGAAGGAAATTTAACACCGCTACAAAATAAAAATATTGATACGGGATTGGGTTTGGAGAGAATGGCACAAATTCTTCAATCCGTTCCCAATAATTATGAAACCGATTTAATTTTCCCAATTATTAAAACTGCGGCCCAAATTGCAGGAATTGATTACAGCAAAGCAGACGATAAGACTAAAGTATCTTTAAAAGTAATTGGCGATCATATTCGTGCAGTCATTCACATGATTGCTGATGGCGTTACTGCATCTAACACCGATCGCGGTTATGTTTTGCGTCGTTTGATTCGTCGGGTAGTGCGTCACGGACGTTTAATCGGTATATACGACTGTAGAGACGCGATATATCGCACGGCGCGCCAAGGCAAATCTGAGGTTACCTCAGATTTGACGCGCCTTGTCTTTACACCAGTCGTAGCAGAAGCAGCGATCGCGCTATCTGAATCTGTTTATCCCAATACTAGAGTAAAAGCAGAATTTATTAAAAATCAACTACAAACCGAAGAATCTCAATTCCTCAAAACTCTAGATAATGGTGAAAAACGACTGGCAGAAATCATCAAAAAAGAAAAAAAACAGATCTCTGGAGAAGATGCGTTTGAGTTATACGATACCTACGGTTTTCCCTTAGAACTTACCCAAGAAATCGCGGAAGAAAATAATTTAACCGTCGATGTCGATGCTTTTGAAATCAAGATGGAGAAACAACGCGATCGATCCCGCAACGCTCATCAAACAATCGACCTTACCGTCCAAGGTAGTATCGATAAACTAGCAGAACATATTCATTCTACCGAGTTTTTGGGTTATACAGAATCGCGATCGACTGCTTTAGTAGAAGCAATTTTAGTAAATGGTAAAGCTGTAGAAATTGTTGAAGTGGGTACACAAGTACAAATCATTCTCGACAAAACACCTTTCTATGCTGAATCTGGCGGACAAATTGGCGATAAAGGTTATTTAACTGGCGATAACCTCGTTGTCAGAATCGAAGATGTCAAAAAAGAATCAGATTTCTTCGTTCACTTCGGACAGATCGATCGCGGTAGTTTAAAACTAGGCGATACTGTTACCGCACAGATCGATCGCGCTTGTCGTCGTCGCGCCCAAGCCAATCATACAGCAACTCATCTATTACAGGCAGCCCTGAAAAAAATTGTAGACGATTCGATTTCGCAAGCAGGTTCGTTAGTAGATTTCGATCGCCTGCGCTTTGATTTTAACTGTCCTCGTGCGGTTACTGTTGAAGAATTACAACAAATAGAAGATACAATCAATACTTGGATTGCCGAAGCACACGATGCTCATATTTCCGTCGTGCCGATCGCTGTTGCCAAAGAAAAAGGCGCGATCGCGATGTTTGGTGAAAAATACGGCGATGAAGTTCGAGTCATTGATGTATCTGGCGTTTCTATGGAATTGTGCGGCGGTACTCATGTCAAAAACACCGCAGAAATCGGACTGTTTAAAATTATTTCCGAAACTGGTATTTCTTCAGGTGTAAGAAGAATTGAAGCTGTTGCCGGTACTGCCGTTTTAGAATATTTAAATGTGCGGGAAAAAGTAGTCAAAGACTTGAGCGATCGCTTTAAAGTTAAACCCGAAGAAATTCTCGATCGCGTTAACAGTTTGCAAGCAGAATTAAAAGTTTCGCAAAAAGAATTAGAAACTGTCAAACAAGACTTAGCGATCGCAAAATCAGACCAATTAATAACCCAAGCGGAATCTGTAGGCGAATTCAAAATTTTAGTTGCCAACTTAGGCGAGATTGATGCTAATTCTTTAATGAAAGCTGCGGAAAGATTGCAACAAAAACTAGGTGAATCTGCTGTAGTTTTGGGTTCGATTCCTGAAGAAGGAAAAGTAAGTTTAGTTGCTGCATTCAGTCAGAAAATAAACAAACAAAAACAACTACAAGCTGGAAAATTTATCGGTGGTATTGCTAAGATTTGTGGCGGTGGCGGTGGTGGAAGACCGAATTTAGCCCAAGCTGGCGGAAAAGATTCTAGTAAGTTGAAAGAAGCTTTGGATGTGGCAAAAAACCAGTTGATTGAAGGATTGAATTAATTTTATGAGGTGGGAATTTTCCCACCTTATTATTATTTCGAGCGAGTAAAAAAAAAAAAATTATAAATTCTAAAATATAATTGCGTTTAATAATTCTAACAACGTTCTAAAGCAGCAGCACGTACATATACATTCCCATCTTTAGTAAGATTTTGAATAGTATGTTTAGGTGTGTGAGGATGAATAGCAACTATATAACGTTCATTCCAGAGTAAAGAATCAGAATTGTTTTCTAGGATATCTGGGGATACATTAGGATCTAATAAAGCTAATAAACAACCCAAAGAATAATTAGTAGCTCCATAAATATTACGCATTAGACGATAAAAATCATCTTTAGTAAAATTAGGATTGTCAAGCACTGAATAGCGAACTTCTTCATTTTCGTCTTGGGCTAACTCTTCTATAATATTTAGTGGTGTTTTTGGGTTTTTGGCAACATTTTCACGAACTTCAAAATCTACATCTTTAGCTAGTATCTTTAAAACCTCAATATTAGTATTCTGATTCCAAACTACATGTATAAGTATTCTGTAATCAAAGGAACTTAAAGCTATTCTTTTTAATTCATCTACTGAGGTATCATCACTATATGCCTTATTCCAATCGCTAGGCTCGATCGCTGGTAATTTAGCTAAAATATTATCTGGAAGATTGGGATTACGGCGTAAACCAGAATTAATATCATAGTGATTTTGACGAGCTAGTTTAATTAATACTGCTTCAGGTGTATGAGGATTTGCAGCTAACTTAGAAAGAAGTCCTGTATTAAAAGATTGAGCATATTTTTCCAAGATATGAATAGGTGTATGAGGGCATTCTGCCAAGAAAAAGCTCCATTTATTATCTTTATTGTCTTTTTTTTGAGCTATTCTTTCTAAGAACTGATTGGCAATTTGAGGATATTTACTAAAAATTTTGTTAACTTTTTTATCTTGCAAAAAATTAAGACATTTTTTTTGTTTAATTACATTTTCTAAAATTTTTTCTAATAATGATTGGGTAAGATTAGGATTTTCTAGCATTGCAAATTTAATTTGAAAATCTTTATCTTTTTTGCTCAAGAGTATTTCTAAGTCATTTACATTTTTAGTTGTACTCGCTAATACTATTTCTGATTTATTTGTTTGAATAAATAAAGCTTCTTCCTTCTCTTTCTGAGGTATCAGCAAAAGTTTTCTTAGTTGCTCGAAAAACTTTTTATAGATAGAACTAGAGCTGGAATTATCGATCGCATTTTTTATCCAAGTATCCCAATCAAGATCGAGGATTTTTACTAAATTATTACAGTAATATAGATCTGGATATTTTATGCTAGTAATTCGCTCCAAAAGATCTTCTTGCCATTTATTTGTAAATTTTTTTTGTTCCCAATTTACATGAGCTTCGATATTATATAAAATATCCCAGGCATCTTTATATTCTTTATTTTCATTGTCATAATAAGCTTCTTGCTCGTCCAAACCAAAGAAAGTATCATATGATGTAAATAAATTTTCTAGATGTTGTTGAGAAGTTTTAGGATTTATTAAAATTGCTAAGGCAATTTCTCTATCTATTTGGTTTGATGCCCAGTTAAGCCAAGAATCTGGGGCGCGATTGCATTTTAATAAGTTGATTAGAGATTCTTTGGGTATTTCTGTTGGTAAATTATAATTTTTTAAAGGATAGCTGTCCACTTGTAATAGGTAAAAAAGAGCGACGCTCTTTCAATCATAAACTTCGCAATTACATCATATAAATAAATTCAGAAAGTCGATCGCCATATTAGCAAAACTCGATCGAAATATCAAAATGAATGCGATCGGTTTGGAAAAAACAAGTAATTAATCGATTTTGGACTATTTCAGAATTAATAATGAAAGCGACAAGAAATAATCGTTAAATAGTTTTCATCTACAGCGTAGACAAGGCGATTAGTATCATCAATACGACGCGACCAAAAACCCGATAAATTCTCTTTCAAAGGTTCGGGTTTGCCAATTCCTTGAAAGGGAGTCTTTTTAGTTGCTTGAATCAACTTGTTAATTCTTTTTAACGTCTTTTTATCTTGACTCTGCCAATAAATATAGCTATCCCAAGCTTCATTAGTCCAGGCTAATATGCGACTACTCATCCAATAGATCTTTTTCTGTCACTTGTCCTTCTCTGTATTGGGCGATCGAGCGTTCTAAATGAGCAGCATTGGCAGGAGATTTAAGCAAATGAACAGTTTCTAGCAAGCTATTAAAATACTCTAGAGACATAACAACCGCATCATCAGCATCACGTCTAGTGATTACGGTGTAGTCAGCATCCTCAATTACCCGATCTAAAACGGTTTTCAGCTTATTTCTCGCTTCGGTAAAGGTTATTATTTTCATGTTATAAATCTGTCTTGTTACTTGTACAAGTATCTTAGATTATTATAGATCGAGGCTATAAAAACAACATCGATCTTTTATTGTTGGGTTAAATAGAAAAAGTTAACTTTAAAACAATTGCCAAATTGATTTCCAGAAGTAAAAGCAGTCTTAAAAATTGCAGCGTTGCTGCATCCGATCGCAAATAGTAGCTACAAATGCTAATTAATGAAAAAAAATAAAGCTTTCGGGAAAAAATATCTTTAAAAATTTGTTATTATTAACCGTTAAAGCGTTTATAATTTCAAACCAGATGTCTATCCCCAAAAAAGGCACAAGAAAAATCACTGTTGAAGGAGAATCTTTCATCTGGTTGATTCGTAGACAAGCTACTAATGCACAAGTAGACTATCTTGAAGGATGTATTCACGTTGCAGTCGAACACTCTGATAAACCTGGCTCGGTATTGGTAATTGTAACCGATCGACTTCATCCACAAATACATAACCTCGTTCACAGTGAATTTGTGCCTGTACAACCTCAAGATGAATCGAAAAAGATTCGAGTCTGGCGGAGTGAAAAAAATCATTCAACAACAATAACTCCTGTTACACCTTTAGACGTAAAATTGTGGATAAAACAGGCAATGCAATTAGGATGGTTACCTAAAAAATCTGGTATAACCTTTAAAGTTAAGGTTGTAGGAGAGTGTTTGAAAAAAGCTAAATTGTGAAATTGAGGATGATTTTGATTTGTTTTCAAGAATTTAATTAGTGCGACAATCTTTTTAAATCTCGATCGAACTATTCAAAAACCGTATCTTTATAAAGCCTAGACATTTGGTGTTTTTAATATATTAATTTAGCGATCGAGCAACGAGTAAAACTAGATAAGTTTCTACATCGAATTATTAGATTTGTTGCCAAAATTCTAATACAATGGACGGCTGAAATGTTCGAGGAAGCCTCGAACATAGCGTCCTCGTCTAATTAAAAGCGAAGATTAATTCAAAGAATAGGGAATTTTGGCTGACATTGTCGTTAAAACTCAAAACTTTCTTCAGTCGTTCCTTCGTGGACTGTTTTAACCCATTTTAATCTCTTCGGTCGCACTGACATGCGAGCTGTAGTACTAGGTATTACTATCAACCAATGCAGCATATAAAACATGCCTCGTAGAGATTGCCAAAAAATTTCGATCCCAGTCGTTACAGTCAATTTTTCTGTACGAGTGCGAAGCAAACCGTTGAACATTCCCCAGAAAGAGACAAGCAACATCAAAGCCGTCAAAGGACTGAGTAAAGGAAAACGATGGCGGGCGATCGCGATTAAAAAATCTGGTATGGCGGCGGTAGACAAAAGATATTGAATAAAAATATAAAAAGAAATCAAATCTAATTTTTTGGCAAAACTCAGGCGATCGCTAAAAATTAAACGCCAATAATCTAAATATCTTTGATATCCTCCTTCAGCCCAACGACTGCGTTGATGCCAAAGCGCTTTAGCACTAGTTACTCCTTCTTCTTCGACAGGAGGAAATGCTAAAGAGTCAATTTCCCAACCATCCAAATGCAAGCGAATCGTCAAGTCTAAGTCGTCGGTAATTGTTTGTTCGTTCCATCCACCACAACGTATTAGAGCAGAACGACGAACAAATTGCCCGTTACCTCGCAATTCTGCCATACCACCAATCGCAACGCGCTGCTGCTGCATAAAACTATCGAGAGCCATTTCCGCAGCTTGCCCTTTTGTCCAAAAATTAAATGAAGTATTGGCGATCGCCTTACGTACTTGTACCGCACCAACCTCATCTGGCTCAAACAAAGGCAATACCCGTCTGAGTAAGTCTTTGGGAACTTTGGCATCGGCATCGAAAACGACAACAATTTCGCCATTGGTAAGCGGTAAGACTTGATTGAGCGCTCCTGATTTACCGCCTCCAGCATTAGCTGGACGGTTAATCACTTTTAATTGTTGGTATTCTTGCGTCAGTTTTTTCAAGATTTCAGGAGTGCGATCGGTGCTATAGTCGTCAACGATCCACACTTCATATTTACTTTTGGGGTAGTCTAAATCGCAAAGCATTCTTACCAAATTGGCGATGACAGCTTCTTCGTTTTTAGCGGCTACCACAATAGTTACTGACGGCGAATGCAGGCTCGCTTCATCTGAGAGTGGTAGGGGTGTTTCTTTTGGCTTTGCTGCCACCAAAAACATTGATTGAATGCCCACACATCCAACTAATCCCCAAACAAGAGCGTATCCCCAGGGAAGCAGATGCAGGACGATGACTAAACCCCAGATACTCATCAGCACTAAAGCAGCTTTGCGCCTGCGCCCTGACAAACCTTTAAAAAAATCTTCTCTAAACTCTTCCTCTTCTTCTTCTGGGTCTGACCAATCAGATATTAAAGAGCCGATCGGATCGAATTCTTTATCGGATTCATTTTCCGACCAAGAGTTGTCTGACATAGTTTAATATTTTGTTTGATAACTTGAAAGTCTTATACGCCTCAATTGTATCGAAATTTGTTAAATTTCTTGGAGATATTTTAATTTGAATTGTTTAATCTCAAAAACCACTTAAAAACGAGGCTGCTTTTGAGCCTCGTCGATTAATCGATCGCTCGAACTAAATTGTCTCAATGCTACAAACACAAGCCTTTTTACTCGTCGTCGCGATCGCGATGCTTGTTATTGAAAGAGTCAGATCTGGATAACATTTCTTCTAAGTCCATGCGCTGTTCCATTTGGCACAAGAAATATCCAGTCATCATTGCTGAAGCAAGAAGATTTGCCAAGTTTTCGCGGTCTGTGGTAACTTGAATGCTAAAGTCCTCCGAAGGAAGCATTCCTACTAATCCTTGAATATTTTGAGAAATAATTTGTTTTACTGCTGGGCTAGCTGATTGGGCTACTCTTGCTAAAATTTCTGGTTCTTGCTTGCGAAGGTATTGTATTAAAGTGTTGACTTGTTGCTCTTGTGAATCGGAGTTGAAAAAGTCAGAATTAAATATCATTACAAAATGAGTGATAGATAGATCGAGTCTCTGCTATCAGATAATATTTAAATATTATGAACTATAGTTGCCATTTAGTCAAAATAAAAATATTTGTTAACTTTTGTTAAGAAACAGATAGCTTGTCTACTTCAAAGTATTGATGGAACTTGTCAGTAACTTCTAACCAGTAGGAACGACCGTCGTTTTGGCGGCGTTTGCGGATAAAACCCAATTCGACGAGTTCTTGAATTTGTGGATAGGCACTGCTACCCCTGATCTCGATGATGCTGGCTTGGAGAATTGGGCTTTTCAAGGCGATCGCGGCGAGGGTACGCAATGCTCCCGTTCCCAACTCGGCAGGAATTAAGTCTCTAATTAAACTTTGAAACGACGATCTCAACTGAAGGCTATACCCATTCGGTGTTTCTACCACTTCTAGAGCGCTATCGCGATGGGCGTAATCTGACATTAATTCAATGAGGGCATCTTCTACTAAAGGGCGATCGCAGCCGATCTGAGTGGCAATGTCATCAATGGATAAAGATTGCCCTTTGATATACAAAATTGCTTCTATCTGTGTTGCAAGTGTTGATTCTGCCAACTTCAGCGCCGATAATTCAAAATAGGACTATTAATTTAGACGAGCGGGGTAGTATTTGCCAGTAAATTATACTACTTAATATTTAAGCATGTTTTAGAAGTGGAAAAAAATGTCCGACTGGCCCGCTACCAGCACCCAATTCTAAAGAATATTCTAAGGCGGTAGTTACATATTTTTTTGCCTTGGTAATTGCTGTTGACAAAGGATCGCCCTTAGCTAAATTAGCCGCGATCGCGGCGGAAAGAGTACAACCAGTACCGTGAGTATTTTTAGTATCGATCGCCAAAGCATTTAAAATTTGATGTCGATCGCCATCAAACCAAACATCAGTTGCTTTAAACGGTTCTTTTAAACCACCTCCTTTAACTAAAACAGTGGCAGCACCCAAGCGATGAATTGCCTCGGCGGCGGCTTTCATTGACTCGATGCTATTTATTTCTATACCACTTAGAAGTTGAGCTTCGTAACGATTGGGAGTCACCACTATTGCTTTGGGAAACAATAGTTCTCTCAAGCTAGCAATGGCGCGATCGTCGATTAACTGCGCTCCCGTACGAGATACCATAACTGGATCGACGACCAACTGCTTTAACTGCCATTTTTCGATTTGTTGGGCTACTGATTCGATAATTTCTCGATTCAACAGCATTCCAGTTTTGGCGGAATCCACAACCATATCGCTGGCGACTGCTTCGATTTGTGCGGCTACTGCAAGGGCGCTCATGGCATCTACTCTGGTAACACCTACAGTGTTTTGTGCCGTCACGCAAGTGATGGCGCAACAGCCGTGAACGCAGTGCATGGCAAAAGTACGCAAATCGGCAGCAATTCCCGCGCCGCCTCCGCTATCCGAACCAGCAATAGTCAGGGCAATCTTAGTCATTAGACAATTCTTTATCTAGTTACTATAAATTCCCAATTACCGCCTTCAGTTAGCCTTTAGGATTGCGCCGTCTTTGCAAAAACTCAGGAATATCGAGAATTGAGTGACCAGTGCTTTCTTTTTCCTTGGCTGGTGGTTTGGCGGACATGGGGCTAGGAGGTGGCGCAGCATTTTGAACGGAACGAGTTGATGGTATCACCGATTTGATGACCGTTTGTTGAATTTCTGGAGAAAATCCCGTTGCAATTACAGTGATTCTAATTTCTCCTTGCATTCTCTCGTCAATTACCGCACCAAAAATTATATTAGCGTTGGGATCGACTACTTCATATATGCTTTCGGCAGCAGCGTTAACTTCGTGCAGAGTTAAATCGCTACCTCCAGTAATATTGAGAACTACTCCTTTAGCTCCTTCGATCGAAGCTTCTAGTAAGGGAGAAGAAACGGCGACAGTAGCTGCTTCTCTGGCGCGAGATTTACCCGAAGCGATACCGATACCCATTAATGCCGAACCTGCATCTGCCATAATTGCGCGCACGTCAGCAAAGTCAACGTTTACCAAACCAGGAATGGTAATGATATCGGAAATACCTTGTACACCCTGTCTGAGTACGTCGTCAGCAATACGAAATGCTTCCTGTACGGGAGTTTCTGGCGAAATTACCGTCAGTAATTGGTTGTTGGGAATAATAATTAAAGTATCGACTCTGGTTTGCAGAGCGGCGATTCCTTCTTCGGCTTGATTGGTGCGCCGTCTGCCTTCAAAAGTAAAAGGACGAGTGACAACGCCAACTGTCAGACAGCCCATTTCTTTAGCAACTTCGGCGGCGATCGGTGCTGCACCAGTTCCCGTACCGCCTCCCATCCCCGCTGTAATAAAGACGAGATCGGTGTTTTCTAAAGCTTGAGCGATTTCATCGCGGGATTCTTCTGCTGCTTTTTGCCCGATCGCGGGATTACCCCCAGCACCCAAACCTCTGGTGATTTTTTGCCCGAGTTGCAAGCGATGGGGCGCACCAGCATTACTAAGCGCTTGAGCGTCAGTATTGAGCGCCCAAAATTCAATTCCCGTTACATTGTTGTCGATCATGCGATTAACAGCATTGCAACCGCCGCCACCGACTCCCATTACCTTGATTCTGGCAATGTTACTGGGTACGATTTTCTGGGGTTTTGGTTCTTCTTGGGGAGTGTTCTGAGCTTTGTTGCTCTGAAATAGGGTTCCCAAGCGGTCGAAACCGCGATCGGTTTCGACTTTGAGTGGAAATTCGGCGTATTTGTTGCCAGCGGTCTCGTTAGGTTCTAATCTACTATCTAATGTCATTAGGATAATTGGTGCAAGTAGTCTTTATTGCGAAACATAAAAGATATCTCGCAATTTACTCGATAACTTATGCCGATCTATTATCTTTCCTGGTAATTGAACATTGGGTAAATATTTAAGTTTTTATAATTATCGTTTTTAAAATTGACAAAGTTGTCATTATATTTGCGGATTTTTTTTTGCTGGCAAGCCAAACATACGAAAAAATACTTAAAAAATAATTAAACATCTTGTTGCGCTAAGATTTTGGCTCGCTCGATCGAGTCCACTAAAATTTTGGATTATTCTCTATTCATTGTTTCTCCTGTCGTTTGAGGAGTGGGTTTAATCGTTGGCTCGATCGCTTTCGTTTTTTTGACTCTTTGAATTAAAGGAGATTGAGGATTTGTTAGATCGATATAAACAATTTCCTCGGTATGAAAATGATTTGGTAGTTCTCGCAATCGATCGAGTACAGCAAATTTCTTAGATAACTCTGAAAGAGAAGAACCCAAGCGAACAGTTCCCAATTCGGTTTTGAGAATTAGATTAATTGGATCTTGCCAATTCACCTCAAAAACTTTTACAGACTGATTGACAATTAGATGATAAAGTTCGCTCCAACGTTCGCGTTCTTCTCGGTTAAATCCGACAACTTTAAGGGTGGGAAATTCATCACTTGTTTGAAAATTTTGATAAAATTTGCTAGGAATCCAAATGCCATTTTCGTCCAAATAACCTACTCGTCCTGACTCGATCGCAAAGGCGACTGGAATGCGTTCGCCTATAGTAATTATCAGACTTGGTGGCAACAATTGACGCGTTATTTTAGCATTACTAATCGGTGGAAATGACTCTAAACTTTGGCTTAATTTTTGGGTAGATATTTGCCAGAGCGAGCGAGGATAAGATAAAGGTAGCAACGAATAAATTGTCTCCACAGAAAGCAGGCGATTGCCTTGAATTTGAATTTGAGAGCGATCGGCAATTGCCCATGTGGGTAAAGTAACTAACCAAACTAAATAAATCGACAAACAACTGATAGCTAGCGATCGCCAAATAGCTTGCCAAAATTGAATTTTCTTCGTCCTTTCTATCAACTTCTGTTCTTTAATTTTGTCCGAAGAAAGCCGGGTCATTTTGGTTAGATTGTTTTTTGGCTTGTAATTTATCAATTTTCCTGAATTCGTCAATATAAAATAAACAAATAGCAACAACTCTATAAAAAATCGATCGCAATTATTCAAAAAAATTGGCTATGCTAAATTTAGCTTTATCATTAATCTTAGTTAGTATTTTTTTCGCGCTGGCATAAATTAAGTTTATGGTCATTTCAAAACGCGGTCTGCTTCTAGGCACTACTGCCATCGTACTAGTTGGTACTGTAGCAGTAACAGTGACGGGAGCCGGAGTTCACCTTTCTCAAAGTCAAGCTTTCGTACAAGATAGCCCCAAAGAGCTGATCGACGAAGTCTGGCAAATTATCGCACATCAGTATGTAGATCCTACTTTCAATCATCAAGATTGGCAAAAAGTTCGTCAAGAATATCTCGGACGTTCTTATCAAAATCAGGCCGAAGGCTACAAAGCAGTTCGGGAAATGCTCAAAAAACTCAACGATCCTTACACTCGTTTTATGGATCCCAAAGAGTTTCAGAACATGCAAATCGATACTTCTGGAGAATTGACCGGAGTAGGTATTCAACTTTCTAAAGACGAGAAAACTAAAGAATTGGTGGTGATTGCACCGATCGAAGATACTCCCGCTTATAAGGCTGGGATTCTCACTAAAGATGTTATTAGCAAAATTGACGGCAAAAGTACCAAAGGTATGGATGTCAACGATGCTGTCAATCTGATTCGGGGTAAGCCTAATACTTCGGTAAAAATTACTATTAAAAGAAAAAGTAAAGAAACTGAATATAACTTAACAAGAGCGCGCATTCAAATTCATCCAGTTAAAGCTCGTATCGAAAATAGTTCTATCGGTAAAGTCGGTTATATTCGTTTGAATCAGTTTAGCGCTCAAGCGTCCCAAGAAATGCGCGATGCGATCGAAAATTTTGAAGCGAAGAAAGTTGATGGATACATCCTCGATTTGCGTTCTAATCCTGGTGGTCTTCTGTACTCCAGTATCGATATCGCTCGTATGTGGCTCAACGACGGGACGATCGTTTCTACAGTCGATCGCAAGGGTGAAAACGATCGCAAGTGGGCATCTAGTCGTGCCATGACCAATAAACCGTTAGTTGTTTTGGTTGATGAGGGTTCGGCAAGTGCTAGTGAAATTCTTTCTGGCGCTTTACAAGATAATCATCGAGCAAAAATTATCGGCAAGAAAACTTTTGGCAAGGGTTTGGTGCAATCGGTGCGTCCTCTTGGAGATGGTTCTGGTTTAGCAGTTACTATTGCTAAATATTTAACGCCAAGTGGTCGAGATATCAACAAACACGGTATCGATCCCGATATAGTAGTCGATTTGAGCAAAAAAGACCGTGAAAAATTAGTTGGCGATCGCGAATTAATCGGTACGCCTCAAGATCCTCAATATGCCAAAGGAATGGAGGTTCTAGTTCAAACTGTCAAAGCCACAAAAAACGGGGCAGATCGAGCCGCCAAATAAATGCTGAGATTTTAGCGCGATCGACGATTGCGTTTAGCGCTGGGTCATTAGTTGTTTACTTTTGACCCAGCGCTTTTAAGTAAAAGTTTGTTTTTAAGATCTTGTCTGAAAATTAAAAATGAAAAGGCGCTCAGTCTAGTTTTGTTGGGGATTTGCTTGAAAATATATTTCATCGATCGTGACGCTTAGATTTTTCCACTTCTCAATCCTGGCATCACTATGTCGATTAGTTCCTCAACAAAGACGAATAAGATATGTTCTCGAGACAGATTTTAAACGATCGCAAGTTTTAACAAACAAAAACAAGAATTAGCAAGACAGCAAGTGTCTTAGCTCGATAAACTGCGATTGTAGTCTCATCGATTGCCAATAACCGATCCAGACGTGCGATCGCGTGCTATGCAAATTGCCGCAAGAAGTTAATTTTATCGTCACTTTTGAAGCCAAACCTGACGCGATCGAACGAGCAAAGCAAGAAGTGCTGTTTTTATTAGAATCAGTAGGTAAAGAAGCCACCTGCGTCTTTGAGGCGATCGCAGGACGCAAACCGATGACTTGGCGAGATTTTGCGCTTAAAAACCGAGAAAAGCTTAAATACTAATTTAATTCTCTTAATATTCAACGGGCGATCGCTAGTGATGGATGAGCCTAAAATCGCCGACTATGAAGAGGTACTCAGTGATTTTCGTACCTGGATACAAGATATGGATGGCAAACAACCAGGCGATCCAGTTAAAGCAGTAGCAGCAATGATTCAAGCTGTGGAAAGTGAAAATCCACCTCTACGTCTAACTTTAGGTGCCGATGCGATCGCACCCGATCGAAGCTAAATTAGAGTCGGTTAAAACTGAGTTGGATGAATGGCGCGAAGTTGGTACGAATACAGCTTATGAAGGCGTTACCGTCGGCGCGATCGGTGGATAGTAATTTACTAGGGCGAGCGATCGCCGATCGCACAATGGCATCAGCATTATCAAAGATCGTAAAACCATTGGTAGAAGCGATTGTCATCTTCGGTTAAAGTCAAGCTGCGAGTAGTGCGTTTTCTAGGCGCATGACGGCGCGATTGACTGAGGAAGCAGGCATTTTTAACTGTTGCGCTGCTTCCAAAAAGCTACTTTAGGAAATACCCAAGGAATTTTTTGTAAATAATTCTGTTGGGGAATGCATACAATTTCAGGTCGATCGATGCTAGCTCTTGTAACAAATCCTGGTTTTAAGTAAGACCATGTTCTCAGTCTATAAGACCAATTATATAAATCAGTTGAATTTTGTTTTTTTACTACTAAAAGAGCGTGGAAATAAGATTTTCCCCATCCAAACGAGCTACCAAGTGAAGCTTTTGACCACATAGTTAAAGGAGACAAATCTAGTAATGTTGTTACATCCTGATATTTTTTTATACCGCTTGAAGTAAGCATTTGAATACAATATGCTGAGTCTCGATCGTGACTTAAATTTATTATTTTATTGGTTTCTCCAACAACTAATAGAGGAATACTTTGACTAAAAATAAGTAAAGCTGACATTACTGCACACAAGCTATAAGAAAAAAACTGAAAATATCTTTGTAATATATTAAATCTAGTATTTTGGTTAGTTGAAGTTATGAAAGCAGTAAAACATCCAAGAGTTATTACGCTTGTGACTGCAAACAAATATGCTTGATAAGCTGGTTGATAACCTGCAAATATATCTCCATGTAATAAAGTTAGAAGATAGGCTGAAAGTAAACCATAAATAGTAAATATAAAATAATCGATATTT